>NZ_MEEL01000021.1:0-92115 GCF_001724435.1 Microbacterium sp. SCN 69-37 | reverse complement strand
CTTCGCGTTGCCCTTCGCGCCCTTGAGGCGGAGGATCTCGACGGCCTTCTCGAGGTCGCCGTCGGCCTCCTCGAGCGCCTTCTTGGTGTCGACCATGCCCGTGCCGAGCTGCTCGCGCAGGGCCTTGATGTCGGCGATGGTGAAGTTTGCCATGGGTGGTGGCTCCTTGCGTGTCGTGAGTTCTCGTGGGATGCCGGCGCGAAGCCGCCCGTCAGGAGCGGCTCCGCACCGGAGAAGTGGTCTTACTCGGCAGCGGTCGCTGCGGCGTCGCCCTCGGCCTTGGCCTCGGCGCCCGCGACATCGGCGGCCGACTCGGTGGCGATGGTCTCGACCTCGGCGACGTCGGTGACGACGGGCGTCTCGAGCAGCTCGCGCTCCCAGTCGGCGAGGGGCTCGGCGTCGGCGGACTCGTCGGTCGGCTGGTGACGCTGGATGAGGCCCTCCGCGGCGGCGTCGGCGATGATGCGCGTGAGCAGGCCCACCGAGCGGATCGCGTCGTCGTTGCCCGGGATCGGGAACTGGAACTCGTCGGGGTCGGCGTTCGTGTCGAGGATGCCGATCACGGGGATGCCGAGCTTCTGCGCCTCGCTGACGGCGAGGTGCTCGCGCTTGGCGTCGACGATCCAGATCGCCGAGGGCGTCTTGGTGAGGTTGCGGATACCGCCGAGCGACTTGTGCAGCTTGTCGAGCTCGCGCTTCTTCAGCAGGAGCTCCTTCTTCGTGAAGCCGCTGTCGGCGGGGTTCTCGAAGTTGAGCTCCTCGAGCTCCTTCATGCGGGCGAGGCGCTTGCTGACCGTCGAGAAGTTGGTCAGGAGGCCACCGAGCCAGCGCTGGTTGACGTACGGCTGGCCGACGCGCGTCGCCTGCTCGGCGATGACTTCCTGCGCCTGCTTCTTGGTGCCGACGAACAGGATGGTGCCGCCGTGCGCGACCGTCTCGCGGACGTACTCGTACGCCTTGTCGATGTACCCCAGCGACTGCTGCAGGTCGATGATGTGGATGCCGGAGCGCTCCGTCAGAATGAAGCGCTTGACCTTCGGGTTCCACCGGCGGGTCTGGTGTCCGAAGTGGACGCCGCTGTCGAGCAGCTGGCGAATGGTAACGACGGCCATGGCCGTTCTCCTTCTCTTTGGGTTGATCGCGTGGGCCGATCGGCCCGAGCGCCTGGTGCCCGGCGCACACCCGCTCACCGCTGTCGCGGTGAGACCTCGAGGTGTGGATGCCGCGGAATCCGTCCGGGGACGGGGCCGCTGTGGGCACGCGGAGTCACCCCGACCAGCGGGGTGCTCAGCCAGTGTATCAGCCGCAGCGCCTCCTCCCCCGACGCTCGCTGACGTCGGCCGCCCACAGATGCCCGTCGCGGCCGCCGTGGGTGGAAGGCGGCCGCGAGGGTGGAGCGATGAACGCAGATCGACAACGTCGCATGGTGAAACGCGTGATTGGGGTGGCAGGCACGGTGCTGGCGGTGACCCTCGCCGTCGTCTCCGGTGCATCCGGTGCCGCCGGGGCGGACGGGCATGAGCTGCGGCCGGCGAGTGGGTCCGCCGGCGCGGCGTCTGCGCGGTGGTCGTGGCCGGTCTCGCCGCCGCGCATCACGGTCGCCTACCGAGCGCCCGCTCATGCATACGGCCCCGGACACCGGGGCATCGATCTGGCCAGCGCAGTCGGTGCGGACGTACGGGCTCCCGACGACGGCGTCGTCGCCTTCGCCGGCGTCGTCGTCGATCGACCGCTGATCACGATCGACCACGGCGATGGACTGGTCTCGACGATGGAGCCCGTCAGCGCGATCGTGCCGGTGGGGACGAGTGTGCAACGGGGTGAACAGGTGGGCACCGTGGCGACGGGCGGTCCCACGGCGCCCGGCGAGATCCACCTGGGAGCGCGGAGAGACGACGTCTATCTCAATCCGCTGCGGCTGTTGGGCGAGGTGCCGCGGGCCGTACTGCTTCCGTGCTGCGAGCCCGCTCAACAACCGGGATAGGTGTGGCCGGCGACGCTGGCGGCCTCATCTGGACAGCCGGTGAGCACAGACACCGCGATGACGGCGGCATCGACAGCGGGCGCGCGGGTCTTCACGAGAGCAGGCCCGCGGCGCACTCACGCGCGAGGATGCGCCTGCCGGTAGGCGGCCGCCAGTCGCTCCGCCGAGACATGTGTGTAGATCTGGGTGGTTCCGAGGCTGGCATGACCGAGCATCTCCTGCACGGTGCGCAGGTCGGCGCCGCCGTCGAGCAGATGAGTGGCCGCTGAGTGGCGCAGCGTGTGAGGACCGACGCTCTGCCCGACCGTCGGGGAGACGACGCGCGAGACGACGTCGTAGGCGGAACGCGCGCCCAGCCGTGCGCCGCGGGCTCCGACGAACAGCGCCGCCGTTCCGGAGCCGCGTCCCACGAGCACGCAACGACCGCGCGCCAGATAGGCGTCGAGAGCGTGAGCGGCAGGAGCGCCGTATGGCACGACACGCTCCTTGCTGCCCTTACCCACGACACGGACCGTGCGGCGCTCGCGATCGATGTCGTCGACATCCGTCCCGCAGAGTTCGGACACGCGAAGAGCGGAGGCGTAGAGAAGTTCGACGAGCGCGGCGTCCCTCAACGCGATGGCATCGCGGCCGTGCGCGCGCGTCTCGGCATCCGTCAGCACGGCGGTCATGGCGGGCGCGGTCGCCACCTTCGGCAAGGAGCGCCCCCGGCGCGGGGCCACCAGTCGCAGCGCAGGGTCGACCTCGAGGCGCGCCGTCTGCCGAGCCCACGCGAAGAAGCCGCGCACGGCTGCTGTGCGCCGCGCGAGTGTCGCCCGTGCGTCGCCGCGTCGTGTCGCGGTCCACAGCCATTCCCGCAGATGCTCCAGATCGACATCCGCCAGATCGCGGTCTCCGATCACCGCGACGAGATCGCGCAGATCCCCCGCGTACGCGCGCACCGTCGCCGCGGACAGCCGCCGTACGTCCGAGAGCTCGCGCGTGTAGGCGTCGGCTGCTTCGGAGAGTCTCACCAGACCAGCATCCCTCGTCTCGAGGGTGCGCGGCGGGCGGCACACCGCAGTGCGTGGCTCGTACCGCGGTTCGCATGGCACCGCTCGTCACCACAGTCGCGCGGGTCGCGGCTCCGACCGGCGTCGCCATCCGTCGCCGCTGCGCTCGACACGTCCATCCAGTTCGAGTAGCGCAAGGATCCCGCTCGCCTCAGCGACGGAGAGGCCCGACAGGCGCGCGACCTCCGTGGTCGCACGCGCCCGACGACCGCTCAGCGCGTCCAGTACTCGCGTGCGCTCATCGGTACGCCCGCCGTCGCCGGGATCAGGCTCGTCGGCTGTGTCGCCAGAGATCCCCAAGAGCTCCCACGCATCGGCGGCGGAGGTCACACAGACCGCGTCCGCCTCGCGCAGGAGCCGGTGGCAGCCGGCGGATGCGGCGCTGGTCACAGGCCCTGGAACGGCGCCGAGGGCGCGTCCGAGCGCGGCGGCATGGTGAGCGGTGTTCAATGCCCCACTCCGGTGGGCAGCCTCGACGACGATCGTCGCACCCGCCAACGCGGCGATCACCCTGTTGCGCGCCAGGAAGCGCCACTTGGTCGGCGCTGTGCCGCAGGGCACTTCGGCGAGCACCAGCCCCGTCTGCGCGATCGCCGCGATCAGCTCATCGTGACCGGCCGGGTAGGGCCGGTCCACTCCGCCGGCCAGCACGGCGACCGTTGTCCCGTCGGCGCGCAACGCGCCGCGGTGCGCCGATCCGTCGATGCCGTAGGCCGCCCCGGAGACCACGACCACCCCCCTCGCCGCAGAGTCCGCGGCGAGCTCCGTCACGACGTGCGTGCCGTACGCCGTCGCGGCCCGCGCGCCGACGAGCGCCAGCGTGGCAGAACTCGACAGCGCGCGGACGTCGCCCCGAGCCCACAGACAGACGGGTGCGTGCACGCCCAGGTCATCGAGCGCGCGCGGCCAGACCTCCTCGCCCGGCACGAGGAGCCGCGCTCCCGCGCGGCGAGCGGCTGCCAGGACACGGTCGAGGTCGCCGTGGCGGGGCAGCCATCGGGCGCGCGCAGCACGGACATCCTCCTCGGTCACGCCGGCGCCACCGGCGAGGCCCGTTGTGCCCTCGCCCACGACACGCTCCAGCGCCTCGGCGGCACCGTAGCGCGCGATCAGCGCACCGGCCGTCCCGTCGCCCGGCTCGACGAGCGTCGACCAGGTGGCTGCGGCGTACGCGGTGCGTGCCTCGTCGTCGGAGAGCCCGTCACCGACCAGTCCGCGAAGGGCCGTGCGGGAGGCACCGGCGTCAGGCACGAGGCTCATGAGCCCACCCCCTTCTTGAGATACAGCGCCCGTCCGATGTCGGCCGCGCGCAACCGATCGTGACCGGCGAGATCCGCGACCGACCAGGCCACTCGCAGTACGCGGTCGTAGCCGCGCAGCGTGAGCGATCCGCGTTGCAGAGCGGCGTCCAGCGGACGGCGGATGTCGGCATCCGGGGCGAGAGGACCGTTGCGCAGCCAGGGACCGGACGCCTGGGCGTTCGTGGCCCACGGAGTGGAACGGAGGCGATGGCGGGCGCGCTCGCGTGCGGCACCGACCTGTTCCCGGACCTGCGCCGACGTCGTGGCCCCGGCCGCCGTCCCCGGCTGCGCGCTCGACACGCGCCGCAGTCCGAGTTCGATGTCGATGCGGTCGCGGAGCGGCCCTGAGAGCTTGCCGAGGTAGCGCCGAATCGCCAGCGACGGACACGTGCACTCAGCGGCCGGCACGCCGTAGTTGCCGCATGGGCAGGGGTTCGTTGCGAGAACCAGCTGGAACCGCGCCGGAAACACCGCACGAAAGCCGGCCCGGTGGATCTCGATCATGCCGGACTCCAGTGGCTGGCGCAGCGCGTCCAGCGCGTGCGGAGCGAACTCGCCGGCCTCGTCGAGAAAGAGGACTCCCCCGCTCGCGCGGGCGATGGCGCCGGGACGCACCGCGCGACTTCCGCCTCCGATCAACGCCGTCGCGCTCGCGCTGTGATGGGGTGCCTCGAAGGGCGGCGTCCGACACAGTGTGTCGACGGGTTCGCCGGCCAGCGACCGCAGCGACGCGGCCTGCACGGCATCCTCGTCGTCGAGGCCGGGAAGGATGCCGGGCAGTCGCCGCGCCAGCATCGTCTTGCCGGCTCCGGGCGGGCCGCTCATCAAGAGGTGGTGTGCACCCGCGGCGGCCACCGTGAGCGCGTCGACGGCGTCAGCCTGCCCGATGACGTCGACGAGATCGGGAACGTCGGCGTGGACACGACCACCGCCCGCGGCCGGGTGCGGAACGGGTTCGAGTGGCACCTCGTCCACGTCGAGGCCGTGCCAGCGTGCCACGTCGCGGAGGCTGACGGCCCCCAGGACCTCGACTCCTTCGACGAGGGCGGCCTCTTCCCGGTTCGCGAACGGCACGACCGCCTTGCGGATTCCCATCCGGGCCGCGGCCGCCACCGCCGGCAGCACGCCGGGGACAGGCCGCAGTCGGCCATCGAGTCCGAGTTCACCGATGTGCGCCGTCTGCGCGAGCGAGTCGCGATCGAGGGCGTGCTCGGTCGCGAGCGCGGCGATCGCGATCGCGACGTCGAGGGCGGAGCCCTGTTTGGGAAGATTCGCGGGTGAGAGGTTCACGGTGAGTTTGCGCCGCGGCAGCGGCAGCTCGCTGTTGGCGCAAGCGTTGTGCACCCGTTGATGTGCCTCGCCGATCGCCTTGTCGGCGAGCCCGATGATGACGAAGGCCGGCGTCTGACTCGACAGGTCCGCCTCGACCTCGATGAGATCGCCGTGCAGCCCCGTGAGCACCACCGCCCACGTCCTGCCGACCGTCATCGCACATCCTCGAGGTGCTCGATGCGCGCCGTGGCGGTGTCGCGGCCCGTGACACCGATGATGTCGACGCGGAGGCGGCGACCACGGGCGGCGGCCGGGTGCGCCGCTGCCCACGTCGTGGACAGACGCCACAGACGGGCGCGCTTTTGCGCATCGACGGCCTCGAACGGGTGGCCGTACGCGTCGGAACGTCGGGACTTCACCTCGACGATGACGACCTCCTCGCCGCGCAGGGCGACGATGTCGATCTCTCCGAACGCGCAACGCCAGTTGCGGGCGAGGATCGTGTACCCCGCCTCGCTCAGATACTGCGCCGCTCTCTGCTCCCCCGACCGTCCACGCTCGTCCTTGGCTGCCATGGAAGAGAGCGTGCCCCCGCTTCGACCGCGCGTCGCGGCATGTCAGCCCGTCGGTGGACAGGCCCGCTCAACGGCTCGGTGGGGAGGAAGAGTCGACGTGCAGGTGGAGAGGTCAGGAGTCGAGCGCGAGCTCGTCAGGAAGCTGGAAGTCCCTGCGCTGCATCTCCTCGACGTTCACGTCCTTGAACGTGAGCACGCGCACCGACTTCACGAAGCGGTCCGCGCGGTAGATGTCCCACACCCAGACGTCGGTCATCGAGATCTCGAAGTAGAAGTCGTGCTCGGTGTCACGACGCACGACGTTCACGTCGTTCGCGAGGTAGAAGCGTCGCTCCGTCTCGATCACGTAAGCGAACTGCGACACGACATCGCGATACTCCTTGTACAGCGCCAGCTCGAGTTCGCGGTCGTAGTCGTCAAAGCCCTCGTCGTCCATGGTGGTCCCATCCTATGCGGCCGGAGGAGCCGAGCGGATGCCGCGGCATCCGCTCAGAACAGTGTGGGAGCGTCGGCGATGGCCCACGATGCCCGGTGATGGGGGCTCAGACCGTGCGAACGGATCGCGCTGCGGTGCTCGAGGCTGGCGTAGCCCTTGTTGCGCTCCCAGAGATAGACCGGGTGCTCGTCGTGCAGGCGCATCATCAGGTCGTCGCGGGCGACCTTCGCCACGACCGAGGCGGCGGCGGCTGATGCGCAGTCGCGGTCGGCTTTGATGATCGGCTGCACGCGCAGACCCGAACCGCCTGCGGCGGTGATGTAGTCGTGATTGCCGTCCAGAATGATGATCGCGTCGTCGGGGACGAAGCCCTGCGCGCGCAGCTCGGCGAGTGCGCGCAGGGCCGCCAGGCCCAGCGCCCGCATGATCCCGACCTCGTCGATCTCGGCGGAACTCGCCCAGCCGACCGCGGACGCGTCGACCCAGGCGGCGGCTCGTGCGGCGACATCGTGCCGACGATGCGCGGCCACGAGCTTCGAGTCGCGCAGCCCCTCCGGGATCCGCTTTCGGGCCGCCGCCGGTCCGAGCGCCGCGGCACCGACGGCGACGGGCCCCGCGAGCGCACCCCGGCCGACCTCGTCGCACGCGATGACGATCTCATGCTCGCGCAGCAGGCGCCGCTCGACGGTCAGCCGCGGCGTGACGACACTCATCCGGCGCCGGGGGCCGGCACCCCCGCGAAGACGGCATGGTGCCCGTCGATCGTGCCGAAGCGGTCGAACGGCCAGGTGATGAGGAAGGCGCGCCCGACGACGTTGTCCACAGGAACGAATCCCTTGTTGGGCTGGTCCATGTTGTACCGCGAGTCGCGGGAGTGGTCGCGGTTGTCCCCCATCACCCAGAGCGAGTTCTGCGGCACGACGACATCGAACGGGACGGGCTGCGGCGCGCTCTGGCCGGGAGACAGATTCAGGTAGGGGGTCTCATCGATCGGTGTTCCGTTGACCGTGACCTGACCGATCGCGTTGCAGCACACGACGTGATCCCCGCCCACGCCGATGATGCGTTTGATGAGGTGCTCGTCGCTGTCCGAGGCGGTGATGCCGACGAGCGAAAGCAGCCAGTCGGCGGCCTGAGCCAGGGGCGGCTGCGCGGGGGTAGCCGGCGCCGGCGGCAGCCATCCGCCGGGATCACGGAACACGACGACATCGCCGCGCTGGTAGCCGCCGAAACGCGGCGTGAGCTCATCGACGAGGATGCGGTCCTTGATGAGCAGCGTCTGTTCCATCGAGCCCGACGGGATGTAGAAAGAACGCACCAGGAAGGTCTTGATCACGAACGACACGACGACCGCGATCAACACGATGACGAACACGTCGCGCAGAAGCAGCCAGACGCCGCGGCGTCGACGCTGACGGGAGGGAAGCACCGTATCCGGGGCCGTGGTGTTGTCCGAGCTCATGCCTGTCTTTCTTCGCTCCCGGCACCCGTCTGTGCCGCCTCTCAAGGGTCGCACATGCGGGCTGTGTGCAGCGTGCGCGCCTCACCGGATGCCGCGCGGCGTGCAGACGACGGATGCCCCGGACCGCGGGGTCCGGGGCATCCGAGGTGACAGCGCGTCAGCGGTCGCGCTTCTCCTTGATCTTGGCCTTCTTGCCGCGAAGGTTGCGCAGGTAGTACAGCTTCGCGCGGCGCACGTCGCCACGGGTGACGACCTCGATGTGGTCGATCACCGGGCTGTGCACCGGGAACGTACGCTCCACGCCCACCTGGAAGCTGATCTTGCGGACCGTGAAGGTCTCGCGCACACCGTCTCCCGAGCGGCCGATGACGACGCCCTGGAAGACCTGGATACGGGAACGGTTGCCCTCGGTGATGTTGACGTGCACCTTGACGGTGTCGCCGGGGGCGAAGACGGGGATGTCGCTGCGCAGCGAAGCCGCGTCGACGGCGTCGAGAATCTGCATGATCGTCACTTCCTGCGACCGCCACAGGTCGATCGCGAGATGGGGATGGAAAAAGGTGGCGTGTGCCCGAGGCATCCGTTGCCGGCGCCGTGCTCCCCTGAGGCAGAGCCTGTTCAGGGCACAAACATCCATTCTGCCATGGATGCCGAGCGCGTCAAAACCGACAGGTCACGAGCCCGGTGGCGTGTTCTCTCGGATGACGATGATCTCGTCGGGGCTCGAGCCGCCGGTCGGCTGTGGGCGAGGAGGTGCGACATAACCGACGCCACTCGCCGTGCGCAGGATCGACACACGCGGACCGGTCTCACGCCACAGCTGGCGCAGCGACGAGGACAGGGCCACGACACCGAGGATGACGGCCACGGCCAACGCGGGCCACCACCACCGGCTATCGAAGACGCCGAGCGCGACCAGCAGCAGATGCCAGGCGCCGATGATCCCGGCATCCGTCCAGGAGACCGCGCGCTCGGCGCGGACGGTGCCGCGGGCGCGCACGAGCAGGGCGAGGATCAACTGCCAGACGAAGACGACCGGTGCCGACAGGAGAACCCACAGCAGCGTCCAGGGACTGGCCCCGAAGACGATCCACCCGACGACAAGCCACAACGGCAGCACGAACGCCGCCGGAATCAGCCACCGGAAGAACGTCTGACGCAACCACATACCTGCGATGCTACGCCGGTCAGACAGAATGGATCCTGACGAAAGGATCACGATGATCGAGCTGCGCACTCCCGCCGAGATCGAGGCGATGCGTCCCGCGGGGCGTTTCGTCGCAGAAACTCTGGCGACGCTACGGGATGAGACGAAGGTCGGCACCAATCTGCTGGCCATCGATCGTCGTGCGCACGATCTGATCCGCCGGGCCGGCGCCGAGTCCTGCTACCTCGACTACCACCCGTCGTTCGGCGCGAGCCCCTTCGGAAAGGTGATCTGCACGTCGGTCAACGATGCGGTCCTGCACGGACTGCCGCACGACTACGCGCTGCGCGACGGCGACCTGGTGACGTTGGACTTCGCCGTCGCCGTCGACGGCTGGGTCGCCGACTCGGCCGTCTCGTTCATCGTGGGGACGCCTCGCGACGAGGACCTCGCCCTCATCGACACGACACAGCGCGCCCTGGATGCCGCGATCGGCGCCGCCACGACGGAGGGGCGGATCGGGGACATCTCGCACGCCATCGCCGAGGTCGCGCACGCCGACGGGTACCAGATCAACACCGACTTCGGCGGCCACGGCGTCGGACGCACGATGCACGGCGACCCGCACGTCCCCAACGACGGCAAGCCGGGTCGCGGCTACCCCCTGCGTCCGGGTCTCGTGCTGGCCCTCGAACCCTGGTTCCTGCAGACCACCGACGAGCTCGTCACCGACCCTGACGGCTGGACGCTGCGCAGTGCCGACGGCTCACGCGGCGCGCACGCCGAGCACACCGTCGCGATCACCGCCGACGGTCCGATCATCCTCACCGATCGCTCGTTCCTCGGCGTCGACTGAGGCCGCCGGTGGCGGCGCGGCCGCCGGTGGGGACACGGTCAGTCCGGGAGAAGATCCGGCCGTCTCGCGCGGGTGCGCTCGATCTGCTGCTCTCGGCGCCAGTCGGCGACACGGCCGTGATGGCCCGAGAGCAACACGTCCGGAACGTCGTAGCCGCGCCACGCCGCGGGCTTCGTGAAGGAGGGGTACTCCAGCAGACCGTCTTCGTGGGACTCCTCGATGAGGCTCTCGGGATTGCCGACGACGCCGGGAATCAGGCGGCCGACAGCCTCGATCATCGCCATCGCCGCCACCTCGCCGCCGTTGAGGACGTAGTCTCCGATGCTGGTCAGACTGACCTCGCCCAGAGTTGCCGCGTAGGAGAACACTCGCTCGTCGATGCCTTCGTAGCGGCCGCATCCGAAGACGAGATGCTCTCCGCTGGCCGCCCAGGAGCGCGCCGCCGCCTGCGTGAAGACCGCACCGGCGGGCGAGGGAAAGACGAACCGAAGCGGCTCGGTGGCGTCCGCGGCGATGGCGTCCAGCGCCTGCCCCCAGGGCTCGGGTTTCATCACCATGCCCGCGCCCCCACCGTACGGCGTGTCGTCGACCGTGCGATGGCGGTCATGCGTGAAGTCGCGCAGGTCGTGGACACGCACGTCAAGGATGCCCGCATCGCGGGCGCGCCCCAGAAGGGAGACCTCCAGGACGTCGAAGAATGCGGGAAAGATCGTGACGACGTCGATCCGCACGTCAGACCTCGGAGTCGACGGCTGCGGCATCCGCGTCGTCGTCATCCTCGTCCGACGTCGACGGCTCACGATCGTCGCCATCGCCGGGCAGCTCCTCGAAGAGTCCGGCGGGCGGGGTGACGGTCACGGTTCCCGCGGCGACATCGACGTCGGGCACGATGGCCGAGACGAAGGGGACGAGGATCTCGGCATCCGCTTCGTGCGTGCGAACGACGAGGAGATCCTGCGCAGGAAGATGATCGACGCGAACGACTCGGCCGACATCGCGGCCATCGCGCAGGACGGTGAGACCCACCAGCTGGTGGTCGTACCAGGCGTCCTCCTCCGCGGAGGAGCTCTCGTCCTGATCGACCCAGAGGATGGCACGCACCATGCTCTCCGCTGCGGTGCGGTCGTCGACGTCGTCGAAGAAGACGACCGGGTGGGAGTTCATCCATCGGAACTCGCGCACGGTGACGGTCTTGCCGTGCCACGGCGACGATTCCGGCACCTGAAGCGTGAAGACAGCTCCGGGCACGAAACGGCCGTCGGGATCGTCGGTGTAGAGCTCGAGCTTGAAGGCGCCCTTCAGGCCATGGGCCTTCACGAGACGCCCGACGCGCAGTTGGGTGCGCGCTGGTCCTGCAGCAGCCATCTCAGTCGTCCGCGACATCGACACGCACGCGTGCGCCGTCGGCCAGGGCCGACACGAGCGTCCGCAGGGCCTTGGCCGTGCGTCCGCCGCGCCCGATCACCCGACCTCGATCATCGGGGTGCACGCGCACCTCGAGGACGTCGCCTCGCGGCGACGAAGAGGAACGGATAGTGACATCGTCAGGGTGATCGACGATCCCCTTGACGAGGTGTTCGAGCGCGGCGGAGAGCAACGGACTTACTCTGCGTCGGTCGACTCGGCCTCGGCCGGAGCCTCGACCTCGGCAGCCTCGGCGGCGGGCTCTTCAGCCTTCTTCTCCACCTTGGGCTTGATGACCGACTTCTTGGCGGCGTCGACCTGGAACTCTTCCTTGGTCGCCGCCGTCTTCACGGTGGACACGGCGTTGGCGTCGCCCTTGAAGCGGCCCCAGTCACCGGTGAGCTTGAGCAGCGCGGCGACCTGCTCGGTGGGCTGAGCGCCGACCGAAAGCCAGTACTGCGCACGCTCGGAGTCGACCTCGATGAACGAGGGCTCCTCGGTCGGGTGGTACTTGCCGATCTCCTCGATCACGCGACCGTCGCGCTTGGTGCGCGAGTCGGCGACGACGATGCGGTAGTAGGGGGCGCGGATCTTGCCGAGGCGCTTGAGACGAATCTTGACAGCCACAATTCTCCTGAATGCTGTTGTGAGGTGATGAACGACGCTCGGGCTGTGGGGTGCACACCCGGCGGAGGCTCTAGGGTGGACGTGTTCGCCGGATAGAGGGTCGAGCGAACGGTCCAGCGTCCTATTTTGCCAGATCGTGACGGATGCCGCGAACCATCGCTGTTGGCGTGTCAGACTGTGCCCATGACGGTGCCCTTCGCGACATCCCGCCGTTCCTCTGTCGGCGTCGAATGGGAGCTGATGCTCGCCGACGAGCGCACCGGTGATCTCGTCCCGCGCGCTCCGGAGATCCTTGCAGCCGTCGGCGGCGGAGCCGCCCTCGAGCGTCACACGATCACGGGCGAGCTGCTGACCAACACGATCGAGGTCACCAGTGGTGTCGGCGACACCGTGGCGGCGGTCATCGACGACATCGCTGACGCGATCGCCGAGATCCGTACCGCGACCGACCCGCGCGGCATTGCCCTGCTCTGCGCGGGCAGCCACCCGTTCGCGCAGTGGTACGAGCAGAGTGTCACCGACAAGACCCGATACCACAAGCTCATCGAACGCACGCAGTGGTGGGGGCGAAACATGATGATCTGGGGTATCCACGTCCACGTGGGTGTCGAGGACGTCAACAAGGTCTTCCCGATCATCGGAGCGCTCACCGCGTACCTCCCCCACCTCCAGGCACTGTCGGCGTCGAGTCCGTTCTGGGCTGGTGAGCGCACCGGGTACGCGTCCAATCGCGCGCTCGTGTTTCAGCAGCTTCCCACCGCCGGGCTGCCGTGGCCGCTGACGGAGTGGTCGCAGTACGAGGCGTACCTCGATGACATGGTGCGCACGGGTGTGATGGAGGACGCCACCGAGGTGCGATGGGACATCCGTCCGGCTCCGAAGTGGGGCACGATCGAGGTGCGAGCATGCGACGGCATGTCCACGCTGCCGGAGCTGGCAGCGGTGGCCGCGCTGGTCCAGGTCCTCGTCGAGCACTTCTCGCGCGAGCTGGATGCCGGACGCGAGCTGCCCACGCTGCAGCCGTGGTTCGTCCGGGAGAACAAATGGCGCGCGGCGCGCTACGGCACCCAGGCGCGGGTCATCGTCGACAGGGACGGCACGCAGCGCCCCGTGTCGGAGCACCTGCGCGAGACGATCGATGCCCTGGCCGACGTCGCCGGCGACCTGCACTGCGCTCGCGAGTTCGCCGGCGTCGGGACCATCCTCGACGAGGGCGGCAGCTCGGCGCGTCAGCTGTTGGTCGCCGATGCCGCCGACGGAGATCTTCGCGCCGTGGTCCACCACCTGATCAGAGAATTCCGGGCGGGCCCGACGCTGCACGAACATCTCGCCTCCCGCCTTCTCTGAGGGCGGCCGTCGGGCTCGCGCCGGCGCCGTGATCGGCTCCCGACAAGAACAGGTCCCGGACAAAGGGCTTTCATATCCCGCCCGACGTAGAGTGACGTGGTGTCCGCCCGCAGGTTCCTCCCGATGATCGCGATTCGCGTTGCCGTCGCCGGCATCGCGGTGGTGACCATGGCGGGATGCAGCGCCTCGGCGCCGGATCGGAGCGTTCCCGCATCCCCGGCAGATTCACTGTCGGTGGCCGCGGTCGACGCCGCGACGTCGCCCCCGCGCGCCAGCGGCGGCGTCGTGGTCACGATCGGCGATTCGATCATGGCTGGTCTCGGTCTCGACGCCGACGAATCGTGGCCGGCTCTGGTCGCCCACGACACGGGCGCGGACATCGTGAACCTCGGATGCAATGGCGCGGGGTTCACGATCACCGGCGACTGCGGCGATGACTATGCCGGTCTCGTTCAGCAGGCGATCGCCCTGCACCCCGCGGTCGTGCTCATCCAGTCCTCGGACAACGACAGCGGCGCCTCGCGGGATGACATCGACGCGTCGACGCGCGCGACGGTCGACGAGTTGCGCGCCGCACTGCCGGACGCGCAGCTGATCGGGATCGCGACGCTGTCCCAGTTGGATTGGGATGAGCCCGACGCGATCGGGTGGTCCAGCGATGCGCTGCAACGCGCCGTCGCCGACGACGGCGGCGTGTTCCTCTCTCTCGGTCAACCTCTGCGAGGCCGGCCGGAACTGCTCCAGTGGGACGGCGAACACCCGAACAGCGACGGGCAGATCGTCCTCAGTCACGCCGTGGAGGCAGCACTGGACGATGCGGGAATCGTCCTGTGAACGCTCAGTTCTTGCCGAACAGCTTCTGAATCTCGGCGAGATCGGCTTCGCTCGGCGGCGTCGCGGCGGCACCGAGTCCGAAGCCCGAGCCCGTCGGGGCGCCCGTGTGGGCGGCGGCGAGTCCCGCGTTCTCGGCGGCACGCTTGGCGGGGTTTCCCGATCGTGAGCCCGCCTGCGACTTCTGCTTGCCGCGCTTGCTGGACGCGCCGGGCTTGCCGCCCATCGGACCCATCCCGGGGATGTTGGGCACACCGCCGCGAGCGACGGTCTTCATCATTTTCGCGGCCTGCTCGAAGCGCTGCACGAGCTGATTGACGTCGGTGACGGTCATCCCCGATCCACGCGCGATGCGAAGTCGCCGCGAGCCGTTGAGAACCTTCGGGTTGCGACGCTCGCCGGGGGTCATGGAGCGGATGATCGCTTCGGTGCGATCGATCTCACGGTCGTCGAAGTTCTCGAGCTGCTGCTTCATCTGGCCCATGCCAGGGAGCATGCCGAGCATCTTCTTCATCGAGCCCATCTTCTTCATCTGCTGAAGCTGCTCGAGGAAGTCCTCCAGGGTGAACTGCTCGGTCGCGAGCTTTTCGGCGACCTTGCGTGCCTCCTCCTCGTCGAACGCCTGCTGCGCCTGCTCGATGAGCGTCAGGATGTCACCGAGGTCGAGGATGCGGCTGGCCATGCGATCGGGATGGAACGCTTCCAGGTCCTCGAGGTTCTCGCCGGTCGATGCGTAGATGATCGGGCGACCCGTCACGGACGCCACCGAGAGTGCCGCGCCACCACGCGCGTCGCCGTCGAGCTTGCTCAGCACCACGCCGGTGAAGTCGACGCCATCCTGGAAGGCCTTGGCCGTGTTGACGGCATCCTGTCCGATCATCGCGTCGATGACGAAGAGCACCTCGTCGGGGTTGGTCGCCGTGCGGATGTCCGCCGCCTGCGTCATCAGCTCGGCATCCACACCGAGCCGGCCGGCGGTGTCGATGATCACCACGTCGCGCTGCTGGCGCCGGGCGGTCTCCACGCCCTCGCGCGCGACGCGCACCGGGTCACCCACGCCGTTGCCCGGTTCGGGTGCGTAGATCGCGGCGCCGGCACGCTGGGCGACGACCTGCAACTGGTTGACGGCGTTCGGACGCTGGAGGTCGGCGGCGACGAGGAGCGGGGTGTGCCCGTCCTTCTCCAGCTGCCGGGCGAGCTTGCCGGCGAAGGTCGTCTTTCCCGAGCCCTGGAGGCCGGCCAACATGATGACCGTGGGCGGGTTCTTGGCGAACTGCAGTCGGCGCTGCTGCCCGCCGAGGATGGCCACCAGCTCCTCGTTCACGATCTGCACGACCTGCTGGGCAGGGTTGAGGGCCCGGTTGACCTCGTCGCCGAGGGCGCGCTCGCGCACCTTCGCCGTGAAGTCCTTGACGACGACCAACGCCACGTCGGCATCCAGCAGGGCGCGCCGGATCTCACGGACGGTCCCGTCGACATCGGCAGGGGTGAGCTTGCCCTTCGTGCGAAGGTTGCGGAAAGTCTCTGTCAGCCGGTCGCTGAGGGTGCCGAAAGTCGCCATGATGCCCCGATTCTACGGGAATCCCCTCAGCCGGCTCTGCGCCGCGGCCTCTGGTCGCCGTCGTGCGTCATCGTGACGCGCCGGCGGCCCCGAGCGCGCGGTCGACCAGTCCGCTGAGGGCGGGGCGGGGCGCGTCGGACGCCGCCCAGGCCCAGATGGCGGCGAAGACGGCGGCGGACAGCGCAGCGGCGTGCACGTCGGCCTCGAGGCGCGCCATGCCCGTGGACACCAGGCTGTCGGACACGGCACGGCTGAGGATCCCGGTGCGGATCGCACGCTCGTCGGCGAGCTCGTCCGACAGACCCATCACGGAGCCGTGGATGATGGCCAGCGCGAGGCTGTCGGCTTGGATGTCGACGGCCGCCGCGCGCAGGGCAGCGCTCGGCGCTGCGCCGGCGCGCAGCGCCTCGACCGCGCTGCGGATGGCGTCATCGAGCGCGGCCCACAGAACCGCGGACTTCGACGAGAAGTAGTTGAAGAAGCTCGAGCGGCTCACGCCGGCGCGCTGCGTGATGTCGGCGATCGTCGTCTCGGCGAACCCGCGTTCGAGGAAGAGCTCTGTCGCCGCCTCCGCGATCGTGGAGCGCGACGTGGCGCGCGGGCGGCCGGAGGACATCTGCCCACTGTAGCGAGGCGTATTGTTGGACGCGGTACACAAACCTCGAACTCCCCCGCGAAGGAGCCCACCATGCTCGACGTGCAGACCGTCGGCCTCGCGCCCGACGTCGTCCCTTACACCGATGGATGGGCGCTACAGCGCTCCGTACACGCCGATGTCGTCGCCGGCGAGCGTCCCGACACCCTGCTGCTGCTGGAGCACGAAGCCGTCTTCACCGCGGGTGCCCGCACGGCGCGTCACGACCGTCCGACCGACGGCACCCCCGTCGTCGACGTCGACCGCGGCGGCAAGATCACCTGGCACGGGCCGGGCCAGCTCGTCGGCTATCCGATCGTGCGCCTCACCGAGCCGGTCGACGTCGTCGCGCACGTGCGCCGGCTGGAGCAGATCCTCATCGATGTGCTGGGCGGGCTCGGCGTCGACGGGTATCGCGTCGAGGGCCGCAGCGGCGTGTGGGTGCGTCGGCCGCTGTCCGAGGACAAGATCGCGGCGATCGGCGTGCGCGTCCAGCGCGGCGTCACGATGCACGGCTTCGCCCTCAACTGCGACAACTCGCTGCTGCCCTTCTCGCAGATCGTCCCGTGCGGCATCTCCGATGCCGGGGTGACGACCATCAGCGAGGTGCTGGGTCGCGACGTCTCTCCCGCCGACGTGCACGCTGCGGTCGCCGACGCTTTCCGCGCTTCGTTCGCCGCGCCCGCGGAGGTGGCCGCGTGAGCGCCTGCGGCATCACCCCGACCGGCGGCGAGGCCGGCCCCGCGAACGTCCCCGAGGGCCGGAAGCTCCTGCGCCTTGAGGTGCGAAATGCGCAGACACCGATCGAGCGCAAGCCGGAGTGGATTCGCACGAAGGCGAAGATGGGACCCGAGTACCAGGCCTTGCAGTCGCTCGTGAAGGGAGAGGGACTGCACACGGTCTGCCAGGAAGCGGGATGCCCCAACATCTACGAGTGCTGGGAGGATCGGGAGGCCACCTTCCTGATCGGTGGGTCGCAGTGCACGCGGCGCTGCGACTTCTGCCAGATCGATACCGGCAAGCCGGCCGACTACGACACGGACGAGCCGCGACGCGTCGCCGACAGCGTCCGGCGGATGCAGCTGCGCTACGCCACCGTCACCTGCGTCGCGCGCGACGACCTCCCGGATGGCGGCGCCTGGCTCAATGCCGAGACCATCCGGCAGATCCATGCCGTCAATCCGGGAACCGGCGTCGAACTGCTCGCCACGGACTTCAACGGGGAGCCTCGTCTCCTCGATGAGGTGTTCGCGGCTCGTCCCGAGGTCTTCGCGCACAACGTCGAGACCGTTCCCCGCATCTTCAAGCGCATTCGGCCCGCCTTCCGGTACGAGCGCTCGCTCGACGTGCTCACGCAGGCGCGAGCCGCAGGGCTGATCACGAAGTCGAACCTCATCCTCGGCATGGGCGAGGAGCCGGAGGAGGTCATCCAGGCCCTCCAGGACCTGCACGAGGCCGGCACCGACATCATCACGATCACTCAGTACCTGCGGCCCTCGCCTCGGCACCTTCCGGTTGCGAGGTGGGTGAAGCCGGACGAGTTCGTGGCGTTCAAGCAGGAGGCAGAGCGGATCGGCTTCCTCGGTGTTCTGGCCGGTCCCCTGGTTCGATCGTCCTACCGGGCGGGGCGACTGTGGGCCCAGTCGATGGTCGCCAAGGGGCGGGAGATCCCGGCACACCTGTCGCACCTCGCCGACACCGAGCTCGGCTTCGCGCAAGCGGTGTAAGGCGCGCGGCACCGCGGACGACGGTCAGTCGGCGCTGGTGACCGACTGCACGTCGCCGTCGCTGGTCAGGTTCACCAGCAGCACTTCATCGGTGGCGTCGGGGTCGAGGGCGTACTCGAGGACGGCGAAGGGATCCGTTCCACCGTGCTCGTCGGCGAGGATCGTCATGCTCACGAGCTGCAGCGACCGGATGATGTCGATGTGCGTGTCGCCGGAGATGTCAACGAGGACGTCTTCCAGATCCTCTCCCAGCGCCTCCTGCTGCTGAAGGAGGTACTCGGTGACCTCGCTGGTACGGTCGTCGAGCTCGGCCACCATCGCGTTGCGGGCCTGCAGGTCGATCTGCTCCAGCGCATGGATCAAGGCGGCCGCGACATCGAGTGCGGCAGCGGAGACGTCGTCCTGATCGGGTGCGGTCAGATCGACGGTGACCCGCTGGTCGGCGAAGTCGACGACCTCGGACCAGAAGATGGATCCGTCCGGCCCGGACTCCAACAGCCCGAAGTAGTCGTGCTCGATCGCCATGACCCTATGCAACCATCCTCGGCGTCCGTGCGCGACCCCGCCGCGCCATCAGTCGACGAGCGCGGACGCGAACACGTGCGGGGTGAAGCCGGTGAGGTCACCGATGCCTTCACCCTGGCCGAGGAGCTTGACGGGGATGCCGGTGCGTTCTTGAACGGCGAGAACGAAGCCGCCCTTGGCCGAACCGTCGAGCTTCGTGATCACGAGACCGGTGACGCCGGCGTGCTGGAGGAAGGCCTCGGCCTGCATGACGCCGTTCTGCCCCGTGGTCGCATCGAGAACGAGCAGCACCTCGCTGATGGGCGCCTGCTTCTCGATGACGCGGCGGATCTTCGTGAGCTCGTCCATGAGCCCACCCTTCGTGTGGAGGCGTCCGGCGGTGTCGACGAGGACGATCTCGACACCGTTCTGCTTGGCGTAGTCGATGGTCTGGAAGGCGACCGATGCCGGGTCCTGGCCCTCGTGCTGGGGGCGGACGATCGCAGCTCCCCCCCGCTCTGCCCACGTGGCCAGCTGATCGACGGCCGCAGCGCGAAAGGTGTCGGCGGCGCCGACGACGACGGAACGACCATAGCGCTGGAGGAACTTCGCGAACTTGCCGATCGTGGTCGTCTTGCCGACGCCGTTGACTCCCACGACGAGGACCACCGCAGGGCGCTCGGTGAGCCGGAGCGTCGTGTCGAACTTCGCGAAATGCTCTTCGAGAGTCTCTTTGAGCATCCGCTGGAGGTCACGCGGATCCGTCGTGCGGAACCGCTCGACCTTCTCTCGGAGCTCGTCGATGATCCGCTCGGTGATGTCAGGACCGAAGTCGGCGGTAAGCAGTGCCGTTTCCAGATCGTCCCACGTGTTGTCGTCGATCGTCGGCTTCACAAACATGCCGCGCAGAGCGCGGCCGAGCGACCAGGAATTCTCCGCCATATCTTCAGCCTACGGGTGCGCGGCACACGGCGACGGCGCCCCGCCCAGACGCCGATGCGTCAGAACGCGGGATACACCGTCAGACCCAGATATCGCGGCGTGAGGGCGGCGAACAGGGCCGTCGCGGACTGGCCCGACGGGCACTCCACCTGAGTCAGAAAACCGCCGGGCAGCCCGCGCAGGCCGCGTGCCGCGGTGACGTAGGTCTTGTCCTGCGCGGACCCGGCGATGATGCGCACGGCCGCCGTCGCCTCACCCGACAGCTGATAGCCGACGGTGCCGTCAGCCGCGTGGGCGGTCACGTCAGCCGGGCTCACCCTGGTCCACGCGGACAGGATCGCGTCGGAGAGCTCCCGATCGGAGGATGCGGCGGGGAGGTCGGCGACCGACCCCTGCCAGAAACGTACGACGCACTGCGTGGCGTTGTGCGTATAGGCCCAGTTTCCCTTCCCGTCGTCGGGCGACGAGAGGGTGAAGTCCTTGTCGGCGATCATCGCGTCGATCCACTGTGCCTGCATGCGGTTGTCGACGTCGTTTCCGTCGTCGAAGCTCAGAGTGTCCGGGACCCGAACGTCCGTCTCGCGGCCCGTCGGCTTGGGAGACGCCGACGCCGAGGAGTGCGAGGGAGTCGACTCGGACAAGGAAGGACCGCCCGCCGCGCAGGCCGTCAGTCCGACCGCCACGACCAGCAGCACCGGGAGTGAAATCGGGTGAGAAGACTTCATGAGCAGAACCTATCCATGCCGCGACGCGCGCCGTCGCTCGACGTGGACACCTGTGGATAACGCGCGACGCGCGTCACGCGCTCTCCCGTTCGCGGACGCGCTGACCGACCACAGCAGACACGCCGTCCTGTCGCATCGATACCCCGTAGAGCGCGTCCGCGATCTCCATCGTGCGCTTCTGGTGTGTGATCACGATCAGCTGGCTCGATGCGCGCAGCTTCTCGAAGACGCCCAACAACCGTCCCAGATTGGCATCGTCGAGAGCGGCCTCGACCTCGTCGAGGATGTAGAACGGGCTCGGCCGCGCCATGAAGATCGCGGTCAGCAGCGCGACGGCGGCCAGGGAACGCTCGCCGCCCGACAGCAGCGACAGGCGCTCGATCTTCTTGCCGACCGGACGCACCGACACCTCGATTCCCGTCGTGAGGGGGCTGTCGGGATCGGTCAGGGAGATGCTGCCGGAGCCGCCCGGGAACAAGATCGGGAACACCTCGCCGAACGCCAGGCGAGTGTCCTCGAAGGCCGCGAGGAAAATGGTCTGCATGCGTTCGTCGAGATCCGCGATGATCGTCTGCAGGTCGGAGCGCGTCTGGACGAGATCGGCGAGCTGCTCGGTGAGGAACGCGTGCCGCTGCTCGAGCGCGGCGTACTCCTCGAGCGCGAGCGGATTGACGCGCCCGAGCTGGCCGAGCTTGCGCTCGGCATCCTGCAGTCTCTTGCGCTGCGCCGCCCGGTCGTACGCCACGCCCTCTTCGCCTTCGTCCGGGGGCAGAGGAACGTCGGGGCCGTATTCCGCAACCAGAATATGTTCGTCGAGGCTCAACTCGGATCGGACGCGGTCCAGCACACTCGTGACGTGCAGGCGCTTCTCGTGCATCTGCAACTCGAGTCCGTGGACGCTTTCGGTGAGTCGCCCGAGCCGCTCGCGCACGGTCGCCTCCTCGGCGCGCAGTGAGGTCAGTTCGGCGGTCAGCGCGGTGCGTGCCTGCTCGGCGAGCTGAAGCTCCACGCGTGCCTGGGTGACCGAACGATCGACCGAGTCCAGTACCGGCGGCAGCGCATCTGCGACCTCGGCCGCGAGCGCCCGCTGTGCACGACGGATCACGGCGCGACGGGCGGCCTCCGCCGCCGCCGCGCGCTCACGTTCCCGCTGGCGCACGAGCTGATCGACACGTCCCTCTCCGGCGCGCACGCGCTCGCGCAGCGTCTCGACATCCAGACGTGCGCGCATCTCGCGGTCGCGCGCACTCTCCAGAGCGTCGAGCAGACCGTCACGCGCGGAGGCGTCCAGGATGGGACGGGGAGCCTGCTGGGCACCCTCGAAGGCGTCGTTGGCGACGCGTGCTGCTCTCTCGGCATCCGCGACCGCGGACGACGCCTGAGCGAGCCCGGCCTCCAACCGCTCGCACTCCGCGACGGCTGCCTCATGACGCACGGTGGCGCGGTTGACCTGCTCGGTGTGCGCCGCCAGGGCGGCATCGTGTTCGCGCAGGCTCTGAAGCGCATCCTTCGTCCGCGCCCGTGCGTCGTTCCAGGTCGTCTGGGCGTCCGAGAGAGCCTCGCGGAGCGAGTCTGCGACGACCGTGATCTCCGCGAGGCGTTCGGCGGCGGCATCTCGCTCCGCCGCCAACTCCAGCCGCGAGCGTCCGGCCCCGGAGCCGGCGTGGATCGTGTAGGACGTCACCCGCTCGCCCGCACGCGTGACGATCGTCGTCGCGGCATCCGGAACGTCGATGATCCTGCGGCGAACGGCGTGCGCGGAATCGAGGTCGTCGACGATCAGGACACGGGCGAGGATGCCGAGGATGCCGGCCGGTGCAGTAACCACCTCCGCAGCGGCGATCGCTCCCTCGGGGATCGCGGCCGCCGGCGCGCCCGCTTCCACGTCGGCGATCGTGATGTCGAGCCGCCCGAGATCGGCGTCGCGCGCAGCGCGAGCGGCGGCGATACCCGCGTCGATGTCGTCGACGAGCAGCCCCTCCGCGAGCGCACCCAGCGCGGCTGCGATCGCCGCTTCGTATCCCGAGCGCACCTTGACCGCGTCGCCGACCAGGCCGCGGATGCCGGCGCCTCCGACCGCGATCATCTCGGCCGCGGCGTTGCGGACATCCAGCGCCCGTCCGAGCGCCGCGGTCTGCGCCGTCAGCGATTCGCGTTCGCGTTCGGCGGCGTGAAGCCGCTCACGGATCGCCCCGACCTCGTTCTCGGCGGCGGTGGCGTCGCGCTGCGCACGCTCGTAAGCGGCAGCGTGCTCGGCAGAGGATCCCTCGGTCACCAATTCGGGATCGACCCCTGCGAGTGCCTCTTCCGCTTCTGCGCGCCGCGCCAGGGCCGCGTCGAGCGCACGCTGCTGGCGTTCGACGCCCGCGCGCACGGCCTCCAGGCGGGATGCTGCGGCATCTGCGGCTCCGCGGAGTTTCGTGATGCGCATGTCGTGCGCGGACACGAGCGCGCTCTGGGCGGCGATGTCGGAGTCGAGCGCGTCGAGTTCGGCACGGGCCCGCATCACGTCGCGCGCGGCCGCCTCCGCGGCATCCTGGGCGCCTCCGAGTCCGGCCGAGATCTCATCGATATCGGCCCGTGCCTCGTCGATCGCGGCCTGGCTGACCGTGGCGACCTCGATCCCGAGCGTGCCGTCGTCTTCGAGCAGAGCGAGACGCTGGCCCGCGAGCGAGAAGAGACCGCGCAGTCGCTCCTGCACGCGTTCCAAACCGAAGGCGACCGCCCGCGCCGCATCCACGGCTTCCGAGCGCTGCTGTGCCTCCAGCGCATCGATGCGCAGCTTCAGCTGCTCCGACTGATCCTGCAGCACGAGGCGCTCGGCGCTGCGCTCCTGCTCGGTGCGGGCGTGGTCGGCGAGCTGCGCACGCAGACCGACCAGTTCATCAGCGAACAGGCGGGCCTTGGCATCACGCACCACTGCCGCGATCGTCGCCGCCTCGCGAGCGATCTCCGCCTGCTTGCCGAGCGGCTTCAGCTGTCGACGCAGCTCTCCGGCAAGGTCGCTGAGTCGCGTGAGATTCGCCTCCATCGCTTCGAGCTTGCGAAGAGTCTTCTCCTTGCGTCGACGATGCTTCAGGATGCCGGCGGCCTCCTCTACGAAGCCGCGACGGTCCTCGGGGCTCGCTTGCAGCACGCTGTCCAGACGGCCCTGGCCCACGATCACGTGCATCTCGCGCCCGAGCCCGGAGTCGCTCAACAGCTCCTGCACATCGAGCAGGCGGCAGCTTGCACCGTTGATCGCGTACTCACTGGTTCCGCTGCGGAACAGCGTGCGGCTGATCGTGACCTCGCTGTACTCGAGCGGCAGCGCCCCGTCGCTGTTGTCGATCGTCAACTGCACCTCGGCACGGCCGAGCGGACCGCGCGTAGAGGTGCCCGCGAAGATGACGTCTTCCATCTTCCCGCCGCGAAGGGTCTTCGCGCCCTGCTCGCCCATGACCCACGCGAGAGCGTCGACCACGTTCGACTTGCCGGAACCGTTCGGACCGACGATGCAGGTGACGCCGGGCTCGAGCGCGAAGGTGGTCGGTTGCGCGAACGACTTGAAGCCTTTGAGCGTCAGGCTCTTCAGGTGCATCCGCGGGTCCTCCTGGGTGATCGTCCACCCACGCTAGCGGAACGACACGCGGATCCTCGCTTGACGCGCGTCGAGAACACCCGCTATCGTCACAGATCGCGTCTGAAGTCGAGAAAGGAGGTCCCCGACATGATTCGTATGAACGCCACCGGCCGCATCGCATCCGCGATGCGTTCCTTCTGGTTCCGTGAGCCCGCGGGGGCCGTCTCCTTCGACGCCTTCCGCGGCGCCTGCTGACGCGCTCCGACGAGAGCTCTGCCCTTTTACCGGGCACGACCGCGTTGTCCGTCAGCATCCCCGGCACACGCATCTTCGTCGCGTCTGCCGCCGCCGTAGCCCGGCACCTTCCCGCCTCCCGAGCGCGTCCGCGCTCTCCCACAGGAAAGCACCGCACGATGCACACCTTCATCGCGTCGGCCCTGCACGCCAGCGACCCCGAACGCCGCCGCATCCGTCTCGCCGAGCGCGAGCGCGAGCAGCGCGAGCTCGAATGGCAGCGCCGCCGACAGATCCTTCCCTACCTCTGATCCGCCTCTGCCGGGGCGTCCGTCTGCGGCGCCCCGGCCCCCACCTCAAGGACATCTCGTGACCACCACGGTTCCCGGACTCCAGTTCCGTACCCTCACCATTCCCGCCTCCATGGATGCCGGCGATGCCGCCGACTTCCGCGAGTTCACCCGCGTCCGCAACCTCGTCTACCGCGAGATCGCCGGCACCGATGACGACGCGATGACACCCGAAGAGCTGCTCCCCCACTACCAGGCCGACCCGGACGAGATCCGTCGTGCCTGGGTGGTGATCGTCGACGGCGCGTTCGTCGGCCGTGTGGGCGTCGATCTGCCGCTCGAAGACGGGTCGCGCAACGCCTTCTGGCTCGTCGAACTGCTCGCCGCGCACCACGGACGCGGCATCGGATCGGCCGGATACCGTCTGATCGAGCAGACCGCACGCGAACATGGGCGCACGATCCTGCAGTCATGGGCGCAGCATCCGGATGCCGACGGAGATCGATTGGTAGCCCCGACCGGCTGTGGATCGATTCCTCGCGACCACGCGGCACGGTTCTACCTGCGCCACGGCTATACCCTCGAGCAGGTCGAGCGTCAGAGCGAGTTGATCCTCGCGGGTGCGGACGCGACCGTCCGTCACCTCCTTGCCGAGGCGGAGACGGCATCCGCCGGCTACCGCGTCGTCCAGTGGCAGGGCGCGACCCCGGCGACACACGTCGACGCGTACGCCTGGATGAAGTCCCGGATGTCGACCGATGCGCCCAGCGCCGATCTCGACTTCGATGAGGAGACCTGGGATGCCGAGCGGGTCGCCCGTCACGACGCGAAGTACGTCGAGTCGGGCCGCACCAAGCTGGTCACCGCTGCGCAGCACGTCGACAGCGGTGAGCTGGTGGCCTTCAATGAGCTCGTCATCGGGACCGATCCGGCCGGGCCCAGCCACCAGGAGGACACCCTGGTGCTTCGCGAGCACCGCGGCCACCGGCTCGGCCAGCTCGTCAAATGTGCGGGTCTGCAGACTTGGCGCCGCGACATCGCCCCGCAGTCGCCGAAGGTCATCACCTACAACGCGGAGGAGAATCGGCCGATGCTGGACATCAACGAGAGGATCGGCTTCGTGCCCGTCGCCTACAACGGCGCCTGGAAGAAGGTGCTGACGTGAGCGATGTCACCATCCGGCCCATCCGGGTCCCCCCGTCGATGGACGCGCCGGAGATCGCCGACCTCGAGGCGCTGCGGGAGCTGCGCAACGCGCACGGGCGTCAGGTACACGGCTCGAGCGCGTACGACATGACGCTGCCACAGGTTCTCGCCGCGTGGCAAGATCAGGCGGATCGCGCGGTGATCGGACGCCTCGCGGAGCGCAACGGCCTCATCGTCGGTACGGTGGGCGTCGACTACCTGCCTGATGCCCAGTCGCGGAACGCTGGTGTGATGGTGAGGGTGCGCGAAGAACACCGTCGTCGGGGCATCGGTACCCGTCTGCTCCGCGAGGCCGAGGGCATCGCGGCCGACTTGGGGCGATCGGTGTTGCAAGCGTGGACCGAACACCGCCATCCCGGTGGTGCGTCCGTGGGTGCCTCGACGGGATTCGGTGCCGTTGACACGTGTCGAGACCGACAACGCCGAGGAGAATCGGCCGATGAGCGAGATGAACGAGGCCATCGGCTTCACTCCGGTCTCTTCTGCAGGCGAGTGGCAGAAGCGCCTCAGCTGAAACGCTGGCAGCGTGGACAGTAGTGGCTGGACCGGTTCATGAATGATGCCCGGGCGATCGGACGACCGCACCGCGGACAGGGCAGCCCGTCTCTGCCGTAGGCGTTCAGCGAGTGGGCGAAGTAGCCCGCTTGACCGTTGACATTCACATACTGGGCGTCGAAACTGGTGCCGCCCTCGGCGAGGGCCTTCAGCAAGACGGCCCGCACTTCGGCGAACAGGCGGCGCAGAGCGCGCACGCTGAGTGCAGCGGCCGGCGACTCGGGGTGGATCCGCGCGGCCCACAGCGCCTCATCCGCGTAGATGTTCCCCACGCCGCTGAGCACGCTCTGATCGAGAAGGACGCGCTTGATGGCTGAACGCTTCGTCCGCACGCGTGCCACGACCGCGGCTTCATCGAACGCGTCATCGAGGGGGTCGCGTCCGATGTGGGTGACCTGCGAGGGAACGAGCGCCTCGGTGCTGCCCCAGCCGCCGGCCCATCCGTCCGCCGTGGGGACGAGGTCGTCGATCGCGAGCGAGCCGAAGGTCCGCTGGTCGGCGAACACCACGACGAGCTCGCCGTGCTCAGGATGAGCGATATCGATGCGTACGCGTTCGTGACGTTCCGCAGGTGCTCGCGGGGTACGCAGCAGCATCTGTCCGCTCATCCCGAGGTGAGCGATGATCGCGCGGCGGTCCACAGCGGATGCCGGATCCAGCGGCATCCACAGGAACTTCCCACGCCGCGCCACACCCCCGACCCGTCGACCCGTCAACGCCCGCTCGAACGAGGTCGCGTCGCCGTCGTGACGCGACAGCGCCCGTGGGTCGCGTGCATCGACGCCGATGATCAGCGCCCCAGCGACGGCCGGTGCCAGTCCGGCGCGCACGACCTCGACCTCGGGCAGCTCAGGCACGATCGCTGAGCGTGCGCCACAGCGTCAGAGCCGCAGCCATCTCCGCCTGCTTCTTGCTGGAGCCCACTCCGGTCGCCGTCGCGTCGCCGACGCTGACCGTCGCGGTGAACACGCGATTGTGATCTGGGCCTTCGGCCGAGATCACGTAGGCGGGCGGCGCGAGAGTGAGCCGTGCCGCGAGCTCCTGCAGGCTGGTCTTCGGGTCCATCGCGGCGCCGTAGCGGTCGGGGTCGGCCATCAACGGCTCCACGAGCCGCAGCACCAGTGCCGTGGCCGCGTCCGGTCCTGCCGAGAGGAACGTGGCGCCGATGACGGCTTCCATCGTGTCGGCGAGGATCGACTCCTTGTCGCGTCCGCCGGTCTGATCCTCACCGCGTCCGAGGCGCAGGTGCTCCCCCAGATCGATGCCGCGGGCGACTTCGGCCAGGGCGACCGTCGACACGACGCTCGCCCGACGCTTCGCCAGGGCGCCCTCTTCGAGCTCCGGGTGCGTGAGGAACAGATGCACCGTCACGGCCTGTCCGAGGATCGAATCGCCGAGGAACTCGAGTCTCTCGTTGTGCGGGATTCCGCCGTTCTCGTAGGCGAAGGAACGGTGCGTGAGCGCAACCGACAGAAGCTCGGGGTCGATGTCGACCCCGAGCTTGTCGGAGAGCACACGGTGCTCGATCACGGCATCCGCCATCAGATGGCCGCCGCGATCAGATGTCTGCGACCTTGCGGCCCTTGTACTCGAGGAACAGCTCGGTACCCTGCGAGTCGGTCACGACCTTCGCCTGGTGGGGACGGCTGTAGACGACCTTGCCGTTCTCGACGGTCTTGACGAGCGTGGGCGCCTCGGCCTTCCACTGTGCGCGACGCGAACGAGTGTTGGAGCGGGAGACCTTCCGCTTCGGGGGGTTACCTGCCATGGCTAGCTCTTCTCTGTATCGGTGGCGACGCGGCTCGAGGGCTCGTCGTCAGGGTCTGGGGTGAGGGCCTTCAGCGCGGCCCAGCGCTCGTCGATCGGAATCTCCGGCACGGTTCCTGCGGCCAGCCTCTCACCCGTGATGGGGTCGAGCCCCGGGCAGTCCGGCTGGCACACCGGCTGGAACGGAAGCGAGAGGACGATCGCATCCCTGACCGGAGTTTCAAGATCCACGTGGTCGTCTTGAACCTCGAAGTCGATCGCTTCCGTCCCAGGATACCCGAAGAGCTCTTGAAACTCGACTTCGACAGGCCGGGCGATGTCGGTGAGGCATCGGCCGCAGACCCCGGAGTACTCGGTGTCGATCTCGGCGGTCACCAGAATGCCCTCGTGGACCGACTCGAGACGAACGGCGAGCTCGATGGGCTCACCCTCGGCAACGGAGACGAGTCCCTCGCCCCATTTCGTCGGCGCGGGGACCTCGATGTCGAACTCGCGCATCTCCCCCGCACGATGCGAGATATCGCGCACCGGGAACACGAACGGACCGCTCACATGCTTTCTGACCACCACGCAATGCTAGCCGCCCCGCGGGCATCGACGGCGGTCAGCCCGCCCGTCCCCCTGTATCGAGGAAGCGGGCGACCGGCCCCGGCACGAACGGCGAGACATCGCCGCCCAAAGCGGCCACTTGTCGCACGAGAGAACTCGACACCAGTGCGTGCGCAGGGTCGGGCAGCAGGAACACCGTCTCGATCTCGGCCAGGTGCCGGTTGACGATCGCCATCGGCGTCTCGTAGGCGACGTCGATCTGCGACCGGATGCCCTTGACGAGCACGCCGGCGTCGACGTCCTGGGCATAGTCGACCAGAAGCCCGACGCTCCAGGAGGCGACGACGACATTGCCTTCCACGCCTTCCTCCCCGATCGACTGCTCGAGCAGACTCAGCCGCTGTGCGATCGGCAGCATGGCCTCTTTGCCCGGGTTGTGTACGACGAGCACGTGCAGCTCGTCGTACAGGGCCGCGGCGCGGCGGATGACGTCGAGATGTCCGAGGGTCGGCGGATCGAACGAACCGGGGACCACCGCGATGCGGTTGTTCATGCCGCCAGCCTACCGGCGTCACTTTCTAGCCCCATCAGCTCTTGGACAGGGCCGCCCGTTCCTGTTGCCCGATGCGCCGCTCGATCGCTGCGACGAGGCCGGGGTGGTCTTCGAGCATCGGGTCGCGGGAGAGCACGTCTGCCGCCGCCGCACGGGCTCGCGCGATCAGATCGGCATCCTGGACGACGCGAAGAAGCCGCAGAGAGGTGCGCGCCCCCGACTGGGCATCTCCGAGCACGTCGCCCTCTCCGCGCAGTTCGAGGTCGATCTCGGCGAGCATGAAGCCGTCCGTCGTGGACGCGACCGCCTCCACGCGAGACCGGGCCGGCGTCCCTTCCGGCGCCTCCGTGACGAGAAGACACAAGCCGGCGACCGCACCGCGACCCACCCGCCCGCGAAGCTGGTGAAGCTGCGAGACGCCGAATCGATCGGCCTCCATGATGATCATCGTGGAGGCGTTGGGAACGTCGACGCCGACCTCCACCACCGTGGTCGCCACGAGGACGTCGATCTGGCCGGCCGCGAACGCCTGCATGACGGCATCCTTCTGCTCCCCCGGCATCTTCCCGTGAAGGATCTCGACGCGCAGGCCGTCGAAGAGGGAGATGCCGTCGAGCATCTGTGCGACCTGGACGACACCCCATCGTGTGCGCGGCTGTTCGCCCTCGGGCGCGCCCACATCAACGGGAACGTCCTCCGCGGCATCCTTCGCCGTGGTACCGACGGCTTCGGCGTCGATGGCGGCACAGACGACGAAGACCTGGTGTCCGGCGGCCACCTCCTCGGCGGCGCGCTCCCACACGCGTCCGAACCAGCCGGGCTTCTCCGCGAGCGGTGCGACATGCGTCGCGATGCCCGCTCTCCCGCTCGGAAGGGTGCGAATGGTGGAAACATCCAGGTCTCCGAAGACGGTCATCGCGACCGTGCGCGGAATGGGCGTCGCCGTGAGCACCAGGACGTGCGGCGCGGTTCCCTTCGCGCGCAACGTCTCGCGCTGCTCGACTCCGAAGCGGTGCTGCTCATCGACGACGACGAGACCGAGGTCGGCGAACGTCGTCGACGCGCTCAGCAGGGCGTGTGTGCCCACCACGATCCGCGCCTGTCCCGATGCGACCCGCAGTGCCGCCTTCCGCCGCTCGGCGGCAGGTAGCTGCCCGGTCAGCAGCGTGGGCATCAGCTCCGGCGCGAGCTGTGGTCCCAGCATCCGGGCGATCGAACGGACGTGCTGCGCCGCGAGGACCTCGGTGGGGGCGATCAGCGCCGACTGACCACCGGATTGCGCGACCTGCAGCATGGCGCGCAGCGCCACCAGCGTCTTGCCCGAACCGACCTCGCCCTGAACCAGACGGTTCATCGGCCAGGGGCCCTCCAGATCAGCGGCGATCTGCGTGCCGACCGCGTCCTGGTCGGCGGTGCGCGTGAACGGCAGGCGGGCATCGAAGACGTGGAGCAGCTCGCCCGCCGGGCGCGCGGTCGCCGCCATGGCCCGCACCGTCTCGCGCTGCTGGAGGAGCGCGGTCTGCAGGATGAACGCCTCGTGCATGCGCAGCGTGCGCCGCGCGTCGTCGATCTGCTCGAAGCTCTCGGGCGCGTGGATCCGCCGCAGAGCCGTGGTCGCGTCGAGCAGACCCTCATCGGCGCGTAGGGAGTCGGGCAGCGGGTCGGAGACCGGCGCTAACGCAGCCAGCACCGTGGCGACGGCCTTCTGCACCTGCCATGTCGCCACCGTGCTGGTCGCCGGGTAGATGGGGATCGGGGTGTGCTGCTGCGCCTGGGCGTTCAACCTCGCCGCGTCGGCATCGTCGAAGAGCGTGTAGTCGGGATGAGCCAGCTGCTGGTGCCCCTGGAACTGGCCGACCTTCCCCGAGAACATCCCCTGACGGCCCACCTGGAGATCGTTGGCGCGCCACGCCTGGTTGAAGAACGTGAGCGTCAGTGCTCCCGCGCCGTCGCTGATCACGACCTCGAGAAGAGAACCGCGCCGTTGACGCATCTGTCGCGACGACACCGAGCGCACTTCGGCGACGATCGTGACCTGCTCGCCCAGCGGCAGCGAGTCGATCGGCGTGAGCTCGCCGCGTCGGGCGTATCGCCGAGGGTAGTGCGTCAGGAGATCGGCCACCGTGCTCATGCCGAATGCCCGATCGAACAGCTTCGCGGTCGCAGCTCCCAGCGCATCGACAAGACCGGTGTCGAGCGTGATCGCGGGCATGCTCCGAGTCTATTGAGGCCCACCGACGCCGTAGCCGTCCCCGGGCGATCGGACATGCACGGATCGTCCAGGAGACACCCGTAGAGGCGGCTCGTGATCCGCCGCACCGTTGCCCGCGTGTTCTGGTCGTGCAGCCGGTGGCGGCTGGCGACGACCCCCGTTCCAGAGCGTCCCACCGTACTCATCGGCGCGCCGCACACGTCCAACTGGGACTTCGTGTTCATGCTCGCCATCTCGTGGCGTCTGGGGATGCGCATCCACTGGCTCGGCAAGGACACGCTCTTCCGCGGCTGGCGACGACCCGTCATGAACGCTCTCGGCGGCATCCCCGTCGACCGTGCCGACGCCGGCCGCGTGGTCGAGGACATCGTCGCCCGCATTCGCGCCGGGGAGGTCTTCGGCCTCGTGGTCACTCCCGACGGCACCCGCGGGGGCAACGCGTTCTGGAAGAACGGCTTCTACCGCATCGCCCGCGAGACCGGCATGCCGCTGACGCTCGGCTACGTCGACCGTACGACGATGACGACCGGGCTCGGGCCGACCCTCGCTCTCACGGGGGACGTGCCCCGCGACATGGACGCGATCCGTGCCTTCTACGCCGACAAGGCGGGCTTTCGACCAGAGCGCCGCACCGAGCCCCGGCTCCGCGACGAGACGGGCGCGGCGGGTCCGTCAGACCACGGTTAGGGTGAACACGTGACGCGCATCATCTCCGGAGCCGCCGGTTCGCTCACGCTCGGTGTCCCGGATGCCGGGACGCGCCCGACCAGCGACCGCGTGCGTGAATCGCTCTTCGGCGCTCTCGACGCGGCCGACATCGTCGACGGAGCCGCCGTGCTGGATCTTTTCGCCGGTTCGGGCGCCCTCGGGCTCGAGGCAGCCAGCCGGGGCGCGGCATCCGTCGATCTCGTCGAGAAGGCGCCGCGCGCCGCGGCCGTCGCCGACCGCAACGCTCGCACCGTCGCGAAGGTGCTCCCGGGCACGCCGATCCGAGTGCACCGCAGCTCCGTCGAGGCGTACCTGCGGGCCGCCGCCCGCACGTTTGATCTCGTCTTCATCGATCCGCCGTACGACCTCGCCGACACCGAACTCGCTCGCGTGCTGGAAATGCTCGCGCCGCGACTGGCGCCCGACGCGCTCGTGGTCGTCGAGCGCGCGACCCGCTCCGGCGCCCCCACGCTGCCCGACGCGCTGCAGTACGAGCGCGACAAGAGCTACGGCGACACAACGCTGTGGTGGGTACGCCCGCAGTCCTGAGACGACGGCGATCGCCCGCGCCGTCGCCGCGGTGCGCGGCGCCTCGGCCGCATCAGCCGCGGGCCGCGTCCCAGTCCCGGTGCGGATCCCACCCGCCGACGCCGGCTGACGACGCACCTCCGACGGTGACGTGTGGCGTCGCGTCGGCGATCACAGTGCCGACACGCCGGAAACCCTCCGGCAGGGCGGCTCCGGATGGGAACGTGGCGAGCAGCTCGTGATCCTCCCCGCCTCGAAGCGCCATGTCGTCCAGCTCCGGGCTCAGATCGATCCGCACGCCGGACGCTTCCGCCATACGCGTCGCATCCAGCAGAAGTCCGTCGGACACGTCCATCATCGCGGTCGCGCCCGACCGCGCGGCCAGAGGGCCGAGCGCGAGCGGCGGGCGCGGACGCAGCTGGGCAGCGAGATCGGCGCGCTCACGGTCGGTGAGGACCGACGGATCGACGGCGAGGGGGCGGCCCTCGGCATCGCGGAAGCGATCGAACAGCAGGGCCAGACCGCGCCCGGCCGCCCCCAGGTGCCCCGTCACGGCGACGACGTCACCGGGCCGCGCCCCGCACCGCCGCACTGGCTCGACGCCATCCAGCGCTCCGAGCACCGTGACCGCGATCGTCAGCGTGTCGGATGCCGCGAGATCCCCACCCTCCACCGCGCATCCCGGCGCGAGTGCGTCGCACGCCGCCCGCAGTCCGCGCGCGAGAGCCTCGACGAACGCGACCGGCGTGTCATCGGGAAGCGTGAGAGCCACCACCAGCGCGGTCGGGCGAGCGCCCATCGCGGCGATGTCGGAGAGGTTGACCGCGGCGGCCTTCCAGCCCAGGTCCTCCCCGCTCGACCACGCGAGCCGGAAATCGGGGCCGTGCACGAGCGTGTCGGTCGAGACCACGACGCGGCCGTCCGGAGCCGCCAGAACCGCGGCATCATCGCCGGGCCCGACGAGCGCGCGCGACGAGCCGTCGAGGACGGTGAAGATGCGCGACAAGAGCTGCCGCTCCCCCAGGTCGCGGACGGTCGGGGCGATCGGTGTGCTCACCGCTCCACGGTAGCCTGGAGTGATGTCCCGCTCGCGCCTGATCGTCGCCCCTCTGAGCGTGGCAGTGGCGCTCGGCATCGCCCTCGGTACCGCCGGCTGCAGCTCCACCGTCTCGATGACACCGGCGAAGGGAGCCAACGACCCGGCATGTGCGGCGGTGACCTCTCGTCTGCCGGCCACCGTCGACGGCCAGCCGCGCCGATGGACCGACGCCCAGGCCACGGGTGCGTGGGGCAGCCCCGCCAGCGTCCTGCTGACGTGCGGGCTCGACGCGCCTGGACCGTCGACGCTCGTCTGCCAGACCGTCGACGGCGTCGACTGGCTGATGGATGATTCCGAGGCGCCGAAGTACCGGTTCACCACGTTCGGTCGTACCCCCGCGGTGCAGGTGTACCTCGACTACGACGTCGTCAGCGGACGCGACGTGCTCAGCGCGCTGTCCTCCGCTGTACAGCAGCTGCCCACGGATGGCCGCAGCTGCATCGCCCGCCCGTCCTCCTGAGACGACCCGTGCCGGTCGTCAGCGCACGCGCGCGAGATCGATCAGCTCGCTGATGAGGTCCCGGTAGCTCATTCCCGTGGCGATCCAGCACTTCGGGAACATCGAGATGGGCGTGAAGCCCGGCATCGTGTTCACCTCGTTGACGAAGAACTCGTTTCCGGTGAAGAAGAAGTCCACCCGTGCCAGTCCCTCGCCGCCCAGAGCCTCGAACGCGCGGGCCGCGACGCGCTGCATCTCGGCGAGTTCGCCGCTGTGCAGCTGCGCGGGGCAGACGAGGTCGATACCGGCGGCATCGAGGTACTTGGCTTCGAAGTCGTAGAAGTCCCGCCCTGTGATCACGATCTCCCCGGCGACGCTGACGCGCGGCGCGGCGCCGTCCCGACCGGCGAGGACGCCGCACTCGACCTCGCGGCCCACGATCGCTTGCTCGACCAGCACCGTTCCGTCTTCGGCGAACGCGGTCGCCAGTGCGGCATCCAATTCGGACCAGTCGGACACCTTCGACACGCCCACACTCGACCCGGCCCGCGCCGGCTTGACGAACGCCGGCAGGCCGAGCGCGCGGATCCGCCGCAGCCACAGGTCGCTCTCACGGGCCAGGGCTGCCTCGGTGACAGTGACCCACGGCACGACCGGGACGCCGGCAGCCTTCAGCACGCTCTTGGTGGTGTGCTTGTCCATGCCGATCGCCGACATCAACAGTCCGGCACCGACGTAGGGCAGATCGAGCAGCTCGAGGAAGCCCTGGATCGTGCCGTCCTCGCCGAAGCGGCCGTGCAGGATCGGGAAGACGACGTCGATGTCGCCGAGCGAGCGGATGCCGTCGGCATCCTGAACGCGCAGCTCGCGGGAGCGGACGGAGTCGGGCCACAGGATGCGCGTGCCGTTGTCGACGACTTCCGGCAGACGTTCCGGGTTGAGCGCGAACTTGTCGGGGTCGTCGTCTTCGAGCACGAAGGCGCCGTCGCGCGTGATCCCTACCGGAATGACGTCGAAGCGATCACGGTCGATCGCCCGAAGCACGCCGCCCGCCGTCGCGGAGCTGATCGCGTGCTCGCTGGAACGCCCTCCGAAGAGCACCGCCACTACCGCTTTGTCCATGCTGGGTCCTCTCACCCGTGGGCTTGTCGTCGTCGGTGGTCAGATGCGGCGCGATGTCGCGAGGATTCATCGTGCCGTCCAGAACCATCTTGACCTGTTCCACGATGGGCATCTGGACGCCGGAGGCGCGGGCCAGCTGCAGCACCGGTGCCACCGACGCGAGTCCCTCGGCGGTCTGGTTCATCTGCTTCACCACGTCCTGGAAGCTGTAGCCCTGGCCGAGGAGTCGCCCGGCGGTGTTGTTGCGGCTCAGCGGAGACTGACACGTCGCGATGAGGTCGCCGAGACCGGCCAGCCCCTGCAGCGTCTCCGGCTGCGCGCCCTGGGCCACGGCGAAGTCGGTCATCTCCACGAGACCGCGCGTGATGATGGAGGCCTTCGTGTTCTCGCCGTAACCGACGCCGTCGACGATGCCGATCGCGACGGCGATGAGGTTCTTCAGCACACCACCGAACTCGGTGCCGATCACATCCGTGTTCACGAAAGTCCGGAAGTAGTCGTTGCGAGCGCGCCGGGCGACCGCCTCGGCCGTGTCACGGCTGGTGGAGGAGATGACGGCTGCCGTGGGCTGCTCCCGGGCGATCTCGAGCGCAAGGTTCGGGCCGGACGCGACGGCGATGCGGGCCGGGTCGCAGTGCAGCTCCTCGGCGATGACCTCGCTCATCCGCCGCCCGCTGCGCTTCTCGACGCCCTTCATCAGCGACACGATCGGCGCGTCACTGTCGCGCACGAGAGGACGCACCGCCTTCAGGTTCTGTCGCAGCGCCTGGCTCGAGATCGCGAGATAGATCTGCGAGGCACCCTCGAGCGCCTCCGAGAGGTGCGTCGTCGCCGACATCGTGCGCGGCAGGTTGATCCCGGGCAGATACTCGCTGTTGCGGTGCCCTTCCTGAATCTCCTGCGCGAGCTCGGCGCGGCGAGCCCACATCACCACGTGGGCGCCGCCGTCGGCGAGCACCTTGCCGAACGTGGTTCCCCAGCTGCCCGAGCCGATCACCGCGACCCGCGGCAACACCGACTCGCCCCTACGCGTCAAGGCGACCCGTTTCGTTCTGCCCGTGGGCGGAGGGGTTCCACCGTTCGGTCGGCGGCTGTTCGTCGCGCAACGTGCCCAACAGGGCCGAGATGTCGGCCATCACGGCATCGGTGGCGGCGATGAGGTTAGCCGATCCCGTCGCACCCGGTCCGGTGAACGCCGACAGGTCTGTCGCCGGTCCGAGGGCGAGGCGAACGCGGCGGCGCGGCGGCCAGAGGCGGAGCTTGCCGTAGCGCGGGAGGATCTGCTGCACACCCCAGGTCGCCGCCGGAATCACGGGGATCGGCTCGCCGGCTGCGAGGGCGAGACGCACCGCACCGGTCTTGCCGCGCATCGGCCACATGTCGGGATCGCGCGTGAGCGAGCCCTCCGGGTAGACGATGACGCCGCGACCATGGGTCACGAGGTCTTGTGACTGCTGAAGGGTCTGCTTCGCGGCGGCCGACGACGACGCGCGTGCCACCGGGACCATACCGGTTGCGCGCAAGGCGGCTCCGAGCACGGGCACGCGGAAGAGGCTCTCCTTCGCCATGAACCGCGGCGCGCGCCCCATTCGCCACGTGCCGACGGCGATGATCAGCGGGTCGAACTCGCTGTAGTGGTTCGGAGCGAGCACGTAGGGGCCCTCCGCCGGGAGGTGCTCCGCGCCGGTGATCTCGATCTTCGCGAACCATCCGACGGCAGGCACGATGATCGCCGCGAGTGGCCAGAAGACGGAAGGACGCGTCTTCTCAGCGGAAGCCCGGCGGCGTGCCGGGCCGACGGCGCCCGTCATCCGACGACGTCGAAGTCGGCGCCGAGGATCGTGAGCTTCTCGAGGAACTTCTCGTATCCGCGACGAATGATGTCGACGCCCGCGACGCGCGAGCGCCCCTGCGCAGCCAGAGCCGCGATCACATAGCTGTAGCCTCCGCGGAGGTCCGGGACGACCACGTCGGCGCCGTGCAGCGGCGTCGGACCGGTGATCACCGCGGCCTGCTCCAGTGCGCGGCGCGCCACGCGCCGCTCGGGGCTGGCGATGCCCTCGGGGTGCACGACGATGTCGGCACCCATCTTGTTCAGAGCCTGCGTGAAGCCGAGCCGGTTCTCATAGACGGTCTCGTGCACCGTCGAGACGCCCTCGGCCTGCGTCAGAGCCACGATGAGCGGCTGCTGCCAGTCGGTCATGAATCCCGGGTGGACGTCGGTCTCGACGACGACGGGCTTCAGGGCTCCCCCGCGGCGGAAGCGGATGCCGTCCTCGTGGATGTCGAAGTCGCCGCCCACCTTGCGGAAGACGTTGAGGAAGGTGAGCATCTCCTGCTGCTTGGCTCCACCGACGAAGATGTCGCCGTCGGTGGCCAGCGCCGCGCACGCCCACGAGGCGGCTTCGTTGCGGTCGAAGATGCTCCGGTGGTCGTAGCCGCGAAGGGTGTCGACGCCTTCGATGAAGATGACGCGGTTGGGCTCGTAGGAGATGATCGCGCCCATCTTCTGCAGCACGGCGATCAGATCCATGATCTCGGGCTCGATCGCGGCGTTTCGCAGCTCGGTCGTGCCCTTCGCGCGCACCGCGGTCAGCAGCACCTGTTCCGTCGCGCCCACGCTGGGGTACGGCAGGGCGATGTTCGCGCCTTTGAGTCCGTTCGGCGCGGACAACCGGATGCCGCTGGGCAGCTTGTCGACGGTGGCCCCGAAGGCGCGCAGAGCGTCGAGGTGGAAGTCGATCGGACGGTCGCCGATGCGGCATCCGCCGAGATCCGGAATGAACGCCTGCCCGAGCAGATGCAGCAGCGGGCCGCAGAAGAGGATCGGGATACGGGACGCGCCGGCATGCGCGTCGATCTCTTCCATGTGCGCGGAGACCGCACCGCGCGGGTCGAGACGCAGGACCCCTTCACCCTCATCGGTGACGGTGACCCCGTGCACCTCCAGCAGGGAGCGCACGACCTTCACATCGCTGATGTCGGGGACATCGCGCAGCACGCTCTCGGTCTCTCCGAGCAGCGCCGCCACCATCGCCTTGGTCGCGAGGTTCTTCGCGCCCTTCACCTCGACGCGCCCCTTCAGCGGCCGTCCTCCGCGGATCTCGAGGACCGAAACCTCGCCTCCGGCGGGTGTCGACGCCGAAGCGCTCAGAAGGGTGTTCATGGATCGGACCTCACAGTGTGTGTCGAGGACGGGGAAGCGAAAGACAGATGATCGGCGCCGGTGAAGGCGCGATCCGTCCTAGCGAACGGGGAGCGTCCGCGGGCGCCACGCCTCGCGGCGCGCCTCGAACTGCGCGATCTTGTCCTCATTGCGCAGAGTCAGCCCGATGTCGTCCAGACCTTCGAGGAGCCTCCACCTAGTGTAATCGTCGATCTCGAACGAGACCCGGAGCTCGCCGATCACCGCCGTGCGCTCGAGAAGGTCGACCGTCATCTCGATCCCCGGCTGCGCCTCGATCTGGGCCCAGATGGCCTCCACGTCGGCCTCGGAGATCACGCCGGTGACCAGGCCTTGCTTGCCCGCATTGCCCCGGAAGATGTCGGCGAACTTCGGGCTCAGCACGACCTGGAAGCCGTAGTCGCGCAGGGCCCAGACGGCGTGTTCGCGGCTCGAGCCGGTACCGAAGTCCGGCCCCGCCACGAGGATCGAGGCGCGCGCGAACGCCGGCTGGTTGAGGACGAAATCAGGGTCCTGACGCCAGTTGGCGAACAGTGCGTCTTCGAAGCCCGTCTTGGTGACGCGCTTGAGATAGACGGCGGGGATGATCTGGTCGGTGTCGACCGCGGACCGCGTCAGCGCGGCGGCGATACCGGTGTGCGTCGTGAACTTCTCCATGTCAGGCCTCGACCTTCTCGACGGCGGGCAGATCGGACGGGCTGGCGAGCCGCCCCAGCACCGCCGTCGCGGCGGCCACCAGCGGCGAGACGAGGTGAGTGCGGCCGCCCTTGCCCTGACGTCCTTCGAAGTTGCGGTTGCTCGTGGATGCGCACCGCTCCCCGGGGGCCAACTGGTCGGGGTTCATCCCGAGACACATCGAACAACCCGCGAAACGCCACTCCGCACCGAACGCGGTGAAGACCTTGTCGAGCCCCTCCGCCTCCGCTTCCAGACGTACCCGCGCCGAGCCGGGGACGACCATGACGCGGACGCCGTCGGCCTTGTGGCGGCCCTCGATGACCGAGGCGAAGGCGCGCAGATCTTCGATGCGGCTGTTCGTGCAGGAACCCATGAAGACGGCATCCACCGTCACGTCCTTCAGCGGTGTCCCGGCGGCAAGGTCCATGTACGCGAGGGCGCGCTCGGCGGCCGCGCGCTCATTGGCGTCCGCGAAGGATGCCGGGTCGGGCACGACGTCACTCAGTGAGACGCCCTGGCCGGGGTTGGTGCCCCACGTGACGAAGGGCTCGAGCTCGTTCGCGTCGAGGAAGACCTCGGCGTCGTAGACCGCGCCCTCGTCGCTCGGGAGAGTCCGCCAGTAGGCGACGGCGTCGTCCCAGTCCTGACCCTGCGGAGCGTGCGGCTTGTCCTTGACGTAGGCGAACGTGGTCTCGTCCGGGGCGATCATGCCGGCGCGGGCCCCGGCCTCGATCGACATGTTGCACATCGTCATCCGGCCCTCCATCGACAGCGACCGGATGGCGCTGCCGCGGAACTCGAGCACATAGCCTTGGCCACCGTTCGCGCCGATCTTGGCGATGATGGCGAGGATGATGTCCTTCGCGGTCACTCCCGGCTTCAGCTCTCCCTCGACCGTGATGGCCATCGTCTTGAAGGGCTTCAGCGGCAGCGTCTGCGTCGCCAGAACGTGCTCCACCTCGCTCGTACCGATACCGAACGCCATCGCTCCGAAGGCGCCGTGCGTCGAGGTGTGGCTGTCGCCGCAGACGACCGTGATTCCCGGCATCGTCAGACCCAGCTGAGGGCCGACGACGTGGACGATGCCCTGCTCCTTGTCACCCAGCGAGTGCAGCCGCACGCCGAACTCGTCGGCGTTGCGTCGCAGCGTCTCGATCTGCGTACGACTGGTGAGATCGGCGATCGGCTTGTCGATCTCGAGCGTGGGCGTGTTGTGGTCCTCGGTCGCGATCGTCAGATCGAGCCGCCGCACCGGACGACCCTCGGCGCGCAGACCATCAAATGCCTGGGGGCTGGTCACCTCGTGGACGAGGTGCAGGTCGATGTAGATGAGGTCGGGCTGCCCGTCTTCGCCCTTCACCACGAGGTGGTCGTCCCAGACCTTCTCGGCGAGGGTCCGCGGGCGGTCGGGAATCGTTGTGCTCATGCTGTCTCGTTCTCCAGATAAGGGGATCAAGCCCGCGACGGACTCCGCGACGAGAGAGGGCTCAGAACGAGGTCTCGTCGCGGCGGCTAAGGAGAAGGCGAGCGATCCGCACCGGCTCAGACTACCACCGCGGCGATCGGCGCCGGATCGTCACCGCTCGTCGAGCGTGACGTCGCGCCCTTCCCTCCGCGCCGCGATGAGGCTCGCCCCCGTCGCGACGACCATCGAGACGACGATGACGCCGAGCGACATCCACGTCGAGATGTCGGGCGCCCACGCAATGTTCTCGCCGCCGTTGATGAACGGCAGCTCATTCTCGCGCATCGCGTGCGCGATGAGCTTGACACCGATGAACGCGAGGATGAAGGCGATGCCGTAGTGCAGGTACTTCAGACGGTCGAGAAGGTCGCCGAGCAGGAAGTAGAGCTGGCGCAGGCCCATCAGCGCGAAGATGTTCGCCGTGAAGACGATGAAGGGGCTCTGCGTGATGCCGAAGATCGCGGGGATCGAGTCGAGCGCGAACAGCAGGTCGGTCATGCCGATCGCGACGAACACGATGATCATCGGGGTGAACATGCGCTTGCCGTCGACGAGCGTGCGCACCTTCGGACCGTCGTAGTCCTCGCTGATGTCGATCGTACGACGCAGCAGCCGCACGACGACGGACTCCTTCTTGATCTCCTCGTCGTGGTCGCCGCCCGGGAACGCCTGCCTCCACGCGGTGTAGATGAGGAAGGCGCCGAAGATGTAGAACACCCAGCTGAACTGCTCGATGATGGCGGCCCCGGCCAGGATGAACAGTCCGCGGAGGACCAGCGCGATGATGATGCCCACCATCAGCACCTTCTGCTGGTAGCGCCGCGGCACGGAGAACTGGCTCATGATGAGCACGAAGACGAAGAGGTTGTCGATCGACAGGCTGTACTCGGTGAGCCAGCCGGCGACGAACTGGCCGGCGTACTCCCCGCCGGCGAACAGCCACATCAGTCCCGCGAAGATCAGCGCGAGAGTGACGTAGAAGACGACCCAGAGGCTCGACTCCTTGGGCGTCGGAATGTGCGGCCGCTGTGCGATGAGGGCGAGAGCGAGAATTATCGCCATCTGATGCATCACTGTGCGCAATTAGTGCGCGTGATCTGGGCTTTCTGAGTCTCGCTTGAGGGAGCGCGCGAAACTCGATTGCCCGCGGACGTCTTCACCGTTCAGTTGGCTCCGCTCGCGCCGAGCCGCTCCGCGCCATCTTGCCATGCTGCGAGTTCTCGATGTGGGTCGAAGGTCGCGTGCGTGGGTCCGTCTTCTCGATTCGAGGCGCCCAGTCGGATGATCACTGTTGCATCAATGATGCAACTGCTGCAACATGAGGTTGTGCGTTCTGGTTCCGATGGTGGCGGTGGGGCACCGCTGCGACTGGCCGGGAACGTCGTCGTTCTCGATGAGGAGAAGTTCGTCTTCGATTCGATGCTGGATGGCTGGTCGGATCAGCAGGCCAGCCGTGGGTTGAAGACGATCACCGTCGAGCGACGGCTGCGGTTCATCCAAAGATTCACCGAGTTCTGCGAGGCATATCCGTGGAGGTGGCAGCCACACGATCTCGAGGACTACACAAGCCGGATGCGATCGGGCGCCACACCATTGAGCAGTTCGACCCTGCGGAACTATCAGCTGTGCGTCCGGCTCTTCTGCGACTTCCTCACCAACCCGCGCTACGGATGGCAGACCGAGTGCGTGACACGCTTCGGGACCGCTCCCCAGCAGATCTGCCACGACTGGAACACATTCACGCACTTGCTGGACTACGAAGGTTCCCCAGGACGACGTGCGCTGACCTTCGACGAGTTGGAGGGGTTCTTCGATGCGGCGGATGCTCGGGTGGAGTCCATCGTCCGTGCGGGCAAGAAGGGTGCCCTGAGTGCGCTACGCGACGCGCAGATGTTCAAGACGATCTACGCGTTCGGGTTGCGTCGCTCGGAGTGCGTATGGCTGGACGTTGCCGACATGCGTTCGAACCCCGCGGTCTCCCAGTTCGGCCGCTACGGCGCCCTGTATGTGCGGCACGGAAAGGGCACACGCGGCACCGGGCCGAAGCGGCGCACAGTGCTGACCCTGCCGGAGTTCGAGTGGGTCGTCGACGGTCTCGCCCAATGGGTCGACTTGGGCCGACCGCGAATGATCGGCGACTGGAAGACCAACGTCCTCTGGCCGACGGAACGTCGGACGAGGGTGAGCCCCCGCTACCTGAACGACCGCTTTGCCGAGCTGCGTGACGAGGTAGGCCTCCCCGTGGAGCTGACCCCGCACGCCCTCCGACACACATACGTGACGAACCTCATCGAGTGGGGCTACAGCGAGAAGTTCGTCCAAGACCAGGTGGGGCATGCATACGCCTCAACCACGGCCATCTACACATCTGTCGGCGACGACTTCAAGAACCGGGTCCTCGTCGACGCACTGAGAAGAACCACGGAGGATCGCGATGACCGCTGACAGCACCGGCCCGATCGACTGGCATCTGCGCGCTCTCATGGCCGACGCCCACATGTTCCAGACCACGGAATTGATCGCGCCGCTCCGGGAGCAGGGCGTTGAGCTGTCCCGCGAGCAGGTATATCGGCTCGTCACCCGTGCGCCGGAACGGCTCAACGTCGAGGTCCTGGCCGCGCTGTGCCGCATCTTCGGGTGCCAGCCGAACGACCTCATCACGGTGACTGCGCAGCCGGCGGCGAGTAGGAAGACGGGCACGGACCATGGGCAGCATGATTCGACGATCGGAGAACTCCGACCGATTCGCGCGCGGCTCCGCCGTCCGGACGCGTCCGGACGATGACAGCGGCCGGTCCTCCGCGAAGATGTGATCGCTGTGGACGCTCCGCGGCAGGGCTCTACTCCCTGCTCGGCGGACGGATCTGCAACGTCTGCTACAGCGCCCTCCGCCGCAACCCTGCGGAGTGCCCGTCTTGCGGCGGCGTCCGGGTGCTTGCTTTCGTCGCCGATGATGGCAGGGTCATCTGCGCGACCTGCGCGGGACAGCCTGCGAGGTTCGCGTGCCGCACCTGCGGGAGCGAACAGTTCCTGACGGGCTCCGACTGCGGCCGGTGCCGGCTTCAGCAGCGACTGGACGAGCTCATCGGCGATGAGTCTGCTCCGCACGCCGAGTTGGAGCCTCTTCGGGGGTACCTCGCGAATGCATCGATGGATCCACGGTCGGTGGTTCGGTGGCTGCGGCGGCCCCACGTGGCCACCACGCTGAAAGGCATGGCGACCGGCGAGTTCCCGGTCGCCCACTCAACAATTGATCTGCTCCCTCCGGGACCCGGGACACGATACTTCCGGCGACTGCTCATCGCGGCCGAGGTGCTTCCATCGATCCACGTTCTCCAGCACGAACTCACCGCTCACGTCGCAGCGGTCGCGGCGACGCTGAGCCCCGCGTCCGCGAACATGGTCCGCCGTTTCTATCGGTGGGATCTCCTCCCCAAACTTCACCGCAAGTATCGCGACCAAGGGCGAGACCTGTCCGCGGGCGCCTTCATCAATCAGCGGGGCCGGATCGCCGTCATTGTGCGGTTTCTGGGCTGGATGGACGGCCACGGTCTGGCCCTCGCAGATCTCGATCAGTCGTCCCTCGATCGCTACACCGCGCGCATCAAGGTGCGTGGACCGGTCGACCATTTCGTGCGGTGGGCGACTCGTTCACGGTTGGCGGCCGACCTGGCTATCTACCCGACCGGCGCCCCGAACCCGACGACCACGATGACCGAAGAGGAACTCTGGCGCGCGACGGACTTGCTCCTCGAGAGCGAGACGATCGAACTCGCGGTCCGCGTCGTCGGGCTGCTCACGCTTGTCTACGCCCAGCCATTGGAACGCACGGTCGGTCTGACCCGCGACCGAGTTGAGGTGACCCCGCACCGCATCACCATTCGATTCGGCACGACTCCCGTGGAGCTCGAGGAATCTGTCGCAGCTCTCGTGCGGCGTCATCTGGCAGCGCCACCCCGCCGCGGGTACGCGGCCGGAGAATCAGACTGGCTTTTCGAAGGGCTGTCACCGGGTACCCATCTCTCAGCAGCCTTCGCCCGCCTCCGCTTAGCTCAACACGGAATCGGGGCACGCGTGTCCCGTGAGACACGGTTGAATCTTCTCGTCATGCGGATGCCGGCCTCCGTCGTCGCAGACGTCATCGGGATCTCCAACCTGACCGCAGACCAGCGGAAGAACAGAGCCGGGGGAACCTGGACGAGCTATCCCGGCCTGCGTCCATAGCGACTTATCCTTGGCCGCATCGAGAACGAGCTCGTGCGCGATAGGGCCCGGGTCAGTTCGCCACTAGGGTGACCGCGGAGAGTTGCTCGGGGCTGCCAGTGACGATCAGCACGAGCTCGGATGGCTCGTCTTGGACGTCCCAGGTCACGAATGAGCAGCAGGCCCTCTCCGTCGCGACCAGTTCCCGGAGCAGCCGCGCGGCTTCGGACGTCCGTGCGTACCGGGCGACAAGCCGAGTCTCTTCGTGCCGGATGTCGATGAGGTGAGCCCGGTCGAACGCTCTCCAGCGCTCGATCTGAGCTCTTCCCCCGCCGGGGGTGAGCGTGCAGGCGGCGGGGACCTGCGGCAGCAGATGCGGGCGCTCGGCGGCGTTGTTGCTGTTGTCCGTCATGACAGGTCCCCCGCGGTGGTGCGTGCGGCTCTCAGCCCGTTGAGGATGACGATGACCTCGGCGATCTCGTGGACCAGGACGACAGCGGCGAGGCCCAGGATGCCGAACAGGGCGAGCGGCAGCAGTGCCGTGATGATCGCGAGCGACAGGATGATGTTCTGGTTGATGATGCGTCGTCCCCGGCGGGCGTGGTCGAACGCGCGCGGGAGGAGCCGCAGATCGTGGCCGGTGAAGGCGACATCGGCGGATTCGATCGCCGCGTCCGAGCTCGTCGCCCCCATCGCGATCCCGAGGTCGGCCGCGGCCAGGGCCGGTGCGTCGTTGATGCCGTCGCCGATCATCGCGACCGACACGTTCCGGGAGAGCTCGCCGATCGCGGCGGCCTTGTCCTCTGGGCGCAGCTCGGCGCGCACATCATCGATACCGGCCTGTGCGGCAAGGGCCCGGGCGGTGCGGATGTTGTCGCCGGTGAGCATGGTCGTGCCGACGCCGTTGGTGGCGAGGGTGCGGACGACCTCGGGGACCTCGGGCCGCAGTTCGTCGCGGATGCCGATCGCGGCGACCGGGGTGCCGTCGCGATGCACGATCACGACTGTCATGCCCTGCGCCTCCAGGGTGGCGACCCTGTCGGTAAGCGTCCCGGCGTCGAGCCAGCGGGGACTGCCGACGGTGATCCGCGCCCCCTCGAGGGTGCCCTCGATGCCGTGGCCGGCCTGCTCGGTCACGTCCTCGGCTGAGGGGGCGCCCGGGGTGACGGCGGTGATGGCGGCAGCCAGTGGATGGGTGCTGTGCTGCTCGAGAGCGGCCGCCCATTCCAGCGCCTGTGACTCGGTCACGCCGTCAACGGTGGCGACTGCGGTGACAGCCGGTTGATTGCGTGTCAGGGTGCCGGTCTTGTCGACGGCGACATGACGAATCGTGCCGAAGCGTTCGAACGCGGCACCGGACTTGATGATCACCCCGAAACGGCTCGCGGCACCGATCGCGGCGACGACGGTCAGCGGCACGGAGATCGCCAGCGCGCACGGCGACGCCGCGACGAGCACGACGAGCGCGCGAGTGATCCACAGTTCCGGGTCGCCGAAGATGGACCCGATGACTGCGACGAGGAGGGCAAAGGCCAGCACGCCGGGGACCAGGGGCCGGGCGATTCGGTCGGCGAGGCGGGCCCGGTCGCCTTTCTCGGTCTGGGCCTGTTCGACGAGCTCCACGATCGTGGTGAGCGAGTTGTCGGTGCCCGCGGCTATCGTCTGGATCTCGAGTGCACCGGCGGTGTTGATGGCGCCTGCGGGCACGGTGTCGCCAGGCCCGACGTCAACCGGGACCGACTCACCGGTGATCGCGGACGTGTCCAGACTGGAGCGGCCGGAGCGGACGATGCCATCGGTCGCGACCCGCTCGCCCGGACGCACCAGCATCAGCTGCCCCACGGTGAGCTCCCGCGCTTCGATCTCCTCCTGCGCCCCGTCAACGAGCACGGTCGCAGTCTCGGGGACCAGCTTCAGCAGCGCGCGCAATCCGCCGCGCGCACGGTCCATCGCCTTGTCCTCTAACGCCTCGGCGATTGAGTACAGGAACGCGAGAGCAGCTGCCTCCTCGACGTAGCCGAGGATGACCGCGCCGATCGCGCTGATCGTCATCAGCAGGCTGATGCCGAGCTTGCCCTTCAGGAGCTTGCGAACAGCACCGGGGGTGAACGTCGATGCGCCGAGCAACAGACCGATCCAGAACAGCACCAGCGCCGGGACCTTCGCCCCCGACCATTCGCAGATCAGCCCAGCACCGAACGCGACCCCGGAGGCGACGGGCAGAAGGATCTCGCGGTCCTTCCACCACGGGCCGTCGTGGTCGTCGTCCTCGTCGTCGACGGCCGCACCGTCAACGACGGGCTTGGTCACTGCGTTCACAAGGCGGCTCCCGCGCCGCAGCAGCCGGGCACCATGCAGGACGAGTCCACGCACGGCGCGTTCTCGTCCACTGCGAGCGTCACGTCGACCAGCGCCGTCATGGCTGCGGCCAGGTGCGGGTCCGCGATCTCGTAGCGAGTCTGCCGGCCGTTCGGTTCAGCGACCACGATCCCGCAGTCTCGCAGGCAGGTCAGATGGTTCGACACGTTCGAGCGGGTCAGTCCCAGCTCACGCGACAGCACGGCCGGGTAGCTCGGCCCGTCTAGCAGCGTCAGCAGGATCCGGGAGCGCGTGGGATCCGCCATCGCCCGACCGAGCCGGTTCATGACGTCGAGACGCGAAGCAATAGTCAGCACACGCTGACTATACAGTCAGCGCTGATCTATTGGATGGTCACTTTCCGTGCGCACACGACGCCGAGGGCCGTACAGAGAGCACGAGGTGGTACGCCGGCCGACGAGTCGGTGGCGAGGGGCCGAACTCACCTCGACATCCTCAGTCGAGGCGGCGTACGAAACGTTCACGCCTGATGTTACGGGTGTAACAATAGGTTGGCTGGTGTGGTTGCTGGAGGCGAGGTGCAGGGATGAGTCAGACCGATCTTGAGACCCAGCTGGAGGAGGAGCTGCCTTGGCACTCGATGCCTGTCGCGGCGGTCCTCGATGCCCTCGGAGTGACGGCGGCGGGGCTTGGCTTGGAGGAGCGGACGGCACGCCTGGCCCGGTTCGGACCGAACGTACCGCAGGGCCGCAAGCGGGAGCCGTGGTGGGAGGAAGTGCTCGAGTCTCTCGTGGAACCGATGCAGTTGCTGTTGATCGGGGTGGCGGTGCTGTCGGGGATCTTCGGCTCACTGGCGGACGCCCTGGCCATCGGTGCTCTGGTGCTCGTCGTGGTCGCGTTGGAGTCGATCTCAGAGATCCGCGCCTCGCATGCCGTGGATGCGCTGCGCGAGATGAGTGCGCCGACGGCGCGAGTCCTGGGCCCAGAGGGGATCCACACCTGCCCCGCGGCGGAGGTGGTGCCAGGGGATGTGATCCTGGTGGAGGCCGGCGATATCGTGCCGGCGGATGCCCGGTTGCTAGATGGAGTTAACGGTGTGCGTCCGGACGAATCCGGGCTCACGGGTGAGTCGCAGGCCGTGGGGAAGTCTTCCGCCCCGGTAGAGCTGGATGCGCCGTTGGCGGATCGGCACAGCATGATCTACGCCGGGTCCTCGGTCGTCGCGGGAGATGCGATGGCGGTGGTGGTGGCGACCGGGCAGGCGAGCGAGCTCGGCCGGATGGGGAAGCTGGTTGCCGAGACGAAGGAGCCGCCGACCCCGTTGCAGAAGGGCCTCGCACAGCTGGCCCGGATGGTCCTGGTCTTCGCGATCGCGGCGAGCATCCTGGTGCCGGTGATCGGTGTGCTGGCGGGACAGCCGTGGAGGGACATGCTGCTGACCGGGCTGACCGTCGCGTTCGCGACGGTCCCGGAGGAATTGCCGATCCTGATCGCAGTGCTGCTCGCAGTCGGCGGGAGCCAGCTCGCCCGCCGGGGCGCGCTGCTGCGGAAGCTACGTGCCGGTGAGACGCTCGGCCTGGTCACCACGGTGGTGACCGACAAGACCGGGACGCTGACCGAGAACCGGCTGCAATTCGAGGGCGTCGTCGGCGACCGGGACGAGGTCCTGCGGGTGGCCCTGCACACCCAGCCTGTCGAGGCTTCGGATCGGGAGCCGATGGAGGTGCAACTGCGGGACCGTGCCGCCGCGTCCGGCATCGCTCATGACGGGCGGGAGGCGTTCGCGTTCCCGTTCGACTCGTCCCGCAAGCTCGTCTCCCGCGGTTGGGTCACCACGCAGGGCCGCGGATGGGTGGCCGTCTCGGGGGCACCGGAGGCTGTCATCGCCGCCTCGATCATGTCGGAGCAGGACCGGGCCTCGGCGTTGGCGGAGACGGCGAAGCTGGCGGACGACGGGCTTCGGGTGATCGCGTTCGCACGCCGCCCGCTCGAGGACGTCTCCGAGTACGCTCCCGAGGTGGTCGAGTCGGGTCTGGAGTACGTGGGGCTCGCCTCGTTCCGAGACACGCTCAGGGACGGCGTCCCGGAATCGGTGGCGGCGCTGACCGCGGCCGGGGTCGACACGCTCGTTGTCACCGGGGACCACCCGAGCACCGCCCGCGCAATCGCGAAACAGGCTGGGCTTCGCGGCCGGGTCGTGACCGGGGCCGAGTTCGACGCAATCCCCGACGACCTCGCGCGCCACGCACTGCAGCCGGGGACGGTGATCGCCCGCGCGACACCGGCGACGAAGCACCGGATTGTCAGGCTGCTGCAGGAGAACCATCAGATTGTCGCCGTCACCGGGGACGGTCCCAACGACGCGCCCGCCCTCGCCGCCGCAGATGTCGGGATCGCGATGGGGCGTCGCGGTTCGGATCTTGCCCGGGAGACGGCCGATGTCGTCCTCACCGATGACGCGTATCCGACGGTCGTCGCGGCGATCGCGAAGGGACGCAACATCTCTGCTCAGCTGCGCCGCGCGGTCGCGTTCTATCTCGGCGCGAAACTGGCCCTCGTGCTGATCCTGGTCACGGCCCTTGCCCTCGGGCTGCCGTCACCGTTCGGGCCGGCGCAGATCGTGCTGCTGGAGATCTTCATGGACATCGGTGCATCGCTGGCGTTCGTGTCCGAGCCGTCCGCCCCGCAGGCCATGCTTCGCCCACCGCGGAGCCCGCGGGCACGGTTCATGGACCGCCCCATGGTGTCCTCCCTCCTCTCCGTCGCCGTCACCCTGTGCATCGCCGTGCTCCCCACCTACCTGATCCTCGACGAGTACGGGGTCGATGTCGCCCGGGCCGGCGCCGTCGTCGCCTGGCTCACCGGCCACGCCCTGATCGCCTGGACGCTGCGCAGCCGCCCGTTCCTACCCTGGAAACAGAACCCCGCGTTCCCAATCTGGGCCGCGACCGCAATCCTCGTCGGGCTGCTCCTCGCGCTCACCCCGGTCGGCCAGATCGTGCACCTGGCCCCGCTGCCCGAGTGGGCACTGATGGTGGTCCTGACCTGCACGGTCCTCGCCTGTGCGAGTGCGGTCGGACTTCGGGTGCTCCTGCGGGGGGATCGACTGTGACCTCGCCGACCCCCGAGCCATCGAAGCTCCACGGGTACGATGGCGGGATGGGTGAATCGGAGAGCGGCGAGTGGCTGCTAGTTGTACTTCCCCGTGAGGTTGTGAACACGGGCTGAAGGGATTTGGCCGTCGATGCCGGTGTGGGGCCTGTGGTGGTTGTAGTGATGCAGCCAGGTCTCGTAGGCGGCGGTCCGTTCGGCTTCGTCGGCGTAGGGCTTCGCGTAGGCCCATTCGGCCGAGAGGGTGCGGTTGAATCGCTCCACCTTCCCGTTGGTCTGCGGCCGGTAGGGCTTGGTCCATTTGTGTTTCACGGTGTCGCCGAGCGCGTCGGCGAATGCGTGTGATCGGTAGCACGCGCCGTTGTCCGTCATCACGGCGGTGACGGTTACGCCGATGCTGGCGAAGAACGCGTTCGCGCGAGTCCAGAACCCAGCCGCGGTCTCCTTGCGTTCGTCGTCGAGGATCTCCGAGTACGCCACCCGTGAGTGATCGTCCACGGCATGGTGCAGGTAGCGGTAGCCGCGGGAGCTCGTCGCGCCGGCGCGCGCCGCTCGTCCTCGTGCGACGCCTGCAGCTCGGTCTTGTACGGACCCTCTCCCGTGAACACGCCAGCCGCCACCGTCCGGGATCCGGCCTTGCTTCTTGATGTCCACGTGCACCAGCTGACCCGGCGAAGCGACCTCATACCGTTTCGGCTTGGGCTTGCGCACCGGAAGCCCGGTGGCCTGATCGATGTTGGTCAGCTTCGGCATCCCGTACCTGGTCAGTACCCGTCCCACCGTCGAGCGATGCAACTGCAGGTGATACGCGATCCGATGCGGCCCCCACCGACGCGTGAACCGCAGCGCGACGATGCGCCGCTCGGTCGTGCGCGGCAGCTGGTTCGGGGACGTCAGCGGCTTCGAGCTGCGGTCCGTCAGCGGCAGCCCGGCCCGACACCGATCCACCCACCGTTTCGCTGTCGCTGGCGAGCACTGAAACCGCTCCGCAGCACGGCGAAGCGACCATCCATCACGAGTTATCAACAGGGCAAGACGCCGGCGCCCCTCAGGAGTCAACGGAGCATTAGCGTGAGTCATGGAGACCTCCGGTTTAGAGATGCGAGTGTGGTAACCCACATCCTTGCCGGAGGTCTTCTCTATGTCACGTGTTCACAACCTCTCGGGGAAGTACAGCTAGTGACGGTCTCCACCGCAGGGGCACCGGCCTCGCTCCGGGTGATCGTGTGGCGCAAGCTCAAGGAGCTCGGCGCCCTCTACCTGCAGCAGTCCGTCGCATTGCTCCCGCGCCGTGCAACCACCCAGAATGCGGTCGCCCAGCTGGTGGCGCGCATCGACCAGGACGGCGGCACCGCCCGGGTGCTCATCATCAGCCTCGCCGACGAGGCCCAGGAACAGGACGTGATCGCCGAACTGCAGGAGGCGCGAACCGGCGAGTACGCGGAGATCTTGGAACGATTCCCGTCATTCTTCGCCGAACTCGAACAGGAGACCGCCCGCGGGCGCACCACCTTCGAAGAAGTCGAGGAATCCGAGGTCGATCTCGCCCGGTTCCGCACCTGGCTGCGCAAGACCGCCGCCCGCGACTATTTCCAAGCTCCCCTCGGGCAGAAGGCACGCGAAGAACTCCGCCGTGCCGAAGAGGCGATGACGCGCTTCGCGGAACTGGCCATGAACGCCCACAACACCACCCTCGCCGGCGGCGCGGACGAATCCGGTGAAACCGGCGAAGAGAGCGCGCAGCCCCCTCGGCTGAGGCGGCTTCCAGACTGACCCGGCCGGTCCGGGATCACTCGTCGCGGAACGCCTTAGGCACCAGGATCTTCAAGGCCTCCTCGGCGACCGAGAACGCCGAGATGCCTCTTCACCTCCACGCCTCACGGGTCGAGAGCTCGGTGGACAGTTACGGTTCGCTCCGGTTGTCGCGTCACCGTGGACGCGATTAGTCCACCGATGAATACTTCCCTCCGCCGACGGATCGGCGACGAGGATCAGCACCAGAACGATCAGCGAACCGATCTCGAACCAGACGGGGAGGTCCATGCAGGCCTTTCGAGGGGATGACGAAACGTCGAAAGTCTCTCCCCCGTCAGCGGTGCTGCGGCGCGCGCCCGGGAACCCGACGTCGGGCCCGTGGTGACGGGCGCGCGAGAACGGGATACTCCCTCTCGCTGCGACCAGGATACCGGCTTCGAGGATGCCGAGTTCTCTGAGACGATTCGCCGCTCGCGGACACTCATCCAGTGAGAGACGATGAGGACACCATGACCGACCACTCCGGCCTGCGCACCGACGCGGAGCTGGTCGCGGCCGCGGCCGCGGGCAGCGACCTCGCCTTCCGTACGCTCTATCGCTCCTACGTGCGCGCCGTCTACGCCGTGGCGCACGCGCTGGTGGGCACGGCGACCGATGCCGAGGACGTCACGCAGGAGACGTTCCTCGTGGCGTGGCGCAAGATCGGTGGGCTGCAGCTGGAGAGCGAATCCCTCCTGCCGTGGCTCGTCACCATCTGCCGCTTCCAGGCCGCGAACCGCGTCCGGCGTCAGAAGCGCGACCGCGAGCACCTGGCGACAGGAGTCGACGAGACCCTTCCGGCGACGATCGATGTCGAGCGTGCGGTCATCGACGCCGACCTCGCCGATCGGATCGCGGCTCAGCTGTCGACGCTCGGCGAACTGGATCAGGAGATCTTCCGCCTGTGCGCGGCCGAGGGCTACGGCTACCGCGAAGCCGCCGACCGACTCGGCGTCAGTCATGGTGCGGTCCGAAACCGCCTCTCCCGCATCCGCAGCTCGCTGCGCACCACCATCACCTCGGAGGGGTCATGACCACGGAAGACAACGCACTGCCCGAGCTCGCCGACGACCGTGTCGAAGTCATTGAGCAGCGACTCTTCGCCCAGATCGCGGAGGAACGCAGCGCCCAGTGGCAGAAGGCGGAGAGGGAGCGTGCGCGCGCTGTGCGCCGCGGACGTCTCTGGATGGGCGGTGCCGCCGCAGCGGCGCTCGTCGCGGTGTCCGCGATCATCGCTCCGTCCGTGCTGCACGGAGTCTCCGGCTCGTCGGGAGCGTCGTCCCTGACGTCCGTCTCGCTGGAGGGTGGCAGCGCGATCGCCACCGCCCCGGACACCCGCGCCGAGGGCATGAGCGGCGCAGACTCCTCAGGCGGCGCGGCAGCCTCCGCTGGTACTGCTGCGGTGAACACCGCGGACCGGCAGATCGCCGTGAGCGCGTCCGCCACCGTGGACGTGCAGAACGCGGCATCCGCGGCGCAGGCGATCGCGACGGCGGCAGCTGATGCGGGCGGATACGTCGAATCTCAGAGCACGGGGACCTCGCCCGGGCAACCGGCCGCTCCGCTGCCCGACATGGGCAAGATGATGCCCGCTCCGGCGAGCGCCTGGATCACGGTTCGGGTCCCCGCCGATGCGCTGTCGCAGGTCGTGAACGGACTGTCCACGCTCGGCACCGTCACCGCATCGCAGACCGACCGGCGGGACGTGACGACCGAGACCCTCGATCTTCGGGCTCGTGTCAGCGCACTGGAGACCTCCGTCGCACGCCTGACCGACCTCATGAAGCAGTCGAGCTCCACGGCCGACCTCATCGCCGCCGAGTCCGCGCTCTCCGAACGCCAATCGGAGCTCGACTCCCTGCGTCAGCAGTTGACCTGGACCGAGTCGCAGGTCGCCATGTCGACGCTCACGGTCTCTCTGCTGGAGCCGTCCCCCGCCGTGACCGCCGACCCGGCCGGCTTCGGCGATGGCGTCGCCGCCGGGTGGAACGGCCTCGTCGCCACGCTCAACGCCCTGGTCGTCGCGGTCGGGTTCCTGCTCCCGTGGCTCGGCGTGGGGCTCGTCGTCACGGCCGTCGTGGTGCTCGTCGTGCGAGCGCGTCGACGCCGTCACAGCCGACGGAACGCTTCCGCGGAGGGGTGATCGGTTCCACGACGACGGCGGTGACGACAGAAGCCCGGTCCGTCTGGACCGGGCTTCTGTCGTGGTGACCCCAGCGGGATTCGAACCCGCGTTACCGCCGTGAGAGGGCGGCGTACTAGGCCGCTATACGATGGGGCCGTACTTTTTCGCTGCGTAAGCAACCGTTCGATTATGCCATGACGATCGACGCCTCGCCAAATCGAGACCAGGACGCACCGCGGGCTTGCCCGCGTCGCTCGAGAGGCGTTGACTGACGGCATGCGCGTCACCAAACACGAACACGCCTGCCTGCGCCTCGAGCGCGACGGCAGTCAGTTGATCATCGACCCGGGAAGCTTCACGCTCCCGCTGCAGGATCTCGCCGGCACCGTGGGCGTGGTTCTCACCCATCAGCACCAGGACCACTGGACCCCGGAGCACCTGGGCGCAATCCGCGAGCATTCCCCCGACGTGCCGATCTACGGCCCCCAAGGCGTCGCCGATGCGGCGGCGGACTTCGACATCACCGTCGTCGCGCCCGGCGACAGCGTGAGCGTCGGTCCGTTCTCGCTGCGCTTCTTCGGCGGGCGGCATGCCGTCATCCATGAGTCGATTCCGGTCATCGACAATGTCGGCGTCCTGGTCGACGACGAGTTCTACTATCCCGGCGATTCGTTCTCGGCGCCCGACGGCGTCGACGTACGGCTGCTGGCGGCGCCCGTGGGCGCTCCCTGGCTGAAGATCGGAGAGGCGATCGACTTCGTCCTCGCCGTCCGTCCGGAGCACGCCTTCGCGACGCACGACATGACGCTCTCGCCCATCGGGCTGGACATGCATCGCGGAAGGCTGCAGTGGGCGACGGAGCAGGGCGGCGGACGGTTCAGCCCACTCGATCCGGGCGATGCCATCGATCTCTGACCCACCGTGAACGCCGAATGCCGCGCCCCCTGGTCACTCCAGCGGGCGCGGCATCCGTTCGTATGAGCCGATCAGGCCTCGGCGTCGTGGTCGGTCTCCAGGAACGCGACGAGCGCGTCGAGCGCGGCATCCGCACCCTCGCCCTCGGCCTTGAGCGTGACGACGGTGCCCTGCGTGGCGCCGAGTCCCATCAGCGTGAGGATGCTGCCGGCGTTGAGGTCAGGACCGCCCTCGACCGCGATCGTCACGGGGACGCCGGTCTGCTGAACGGCCTGCACGAAGAGCTTCGCGGGGCGCGCGTGCAGACCCGAGCTGCTGGCGACGGTGGCCTGGCGTTCTGCCATGGGATCCTCCTTGGATCGGTCGTTTTCTTCTGTCTTCGAGCCTAGGCGCTGACGGCTTCGGGAGAAACCGCGTTGGCGCCGGACATACCCTCGTTGGCGGCCGATCCGCGGCGCGCGAAGCGCTTGAGAGCGACGACCGAGAAGGCCGCGACGACCGTACCCGCGGCGATGGCGACGAGCCACAGCCAGAAGTTGTCGATCGCGAAGAAGACGAACACGCCGCCGTGCGGCGCCTTGCTCGTGACGGCGAACGCCATCGAGAGGGCACCGGTGACCGCGCCGCCGAGCATCATGGAGGGGATGACCCGGAAGATGTCGGCCGCGGCGAACGGGATCGCGCCCTCGGAGATGAACGCCGCGCCCAGCAGCCAGGCCGCCTTGCCGTTCTCGCGCTCCGGCTCGGTGAAGAGCTTGCGGTCGATGACGGTCGAGGCGAGGGCCATTGCGAGCGGAGGGACCATGCCGGCAGCCATGACGGCGGCCATGATCTGCAGGTAGCGCTCGTCACCGGCGATGCCGGCGGCGAGGTTGCCCGTCGCGAACGCGTAGGCGACCTTGTTGACGGGGCCGCCGAGGTCGAAGCACATCATGAGGCCGAGGATGATGCCGAGGATGATCACGCCGGCGCCGGACAGGCCCGACAGCCAGTCGTTCAGAGCCTTGGTCAGCCACGCGATCGGGCCACCGAGAACCAGGAGCATGAGCCCCGAGGCGAAGATCGAGCCGAGCAGCGGGATGATCACGACGGGCATGAGACCGCGCAGCCAGCGCGGCACGTCCAGGCCGTTGAGCCAGCGTGCCGCCACACCGGCGAGCAGACCGCCGACGATGCCGCCGAGGAAGCCCGCGCCCATGAAGCCGGCGACCGCGCCCGCGACGAAACCGGGGGCGATACCCGGTCGGTCGGCCATGCCGTACGCGATGTAACCGGCGAGGGCAGGAACCAGGAAGCCGAACGAGAGCGCGCCGATCTTGAACAGCACGGCGCCGAGGTACACGATGAGCGAGGTGTCACCGAGGTTCCAGAGGGTGGAGGCGCCGAGGATCTTGTCGGCGTCGAACGCGATCGTGTAGCCGCCGAGCAGGAAGCCGAGCGCGATCAGCAGACCACCGCCCGCGACGAACGGGATCATGTAGCTGACGCCGGTGAGCAGCGCCCGCTTGATGCTCGCGCCGTACGACTCCCCCGCACCCGACGTCGCGGTGGATGCCGCTGCCGCCGAACCGCTCACGCGCGCGGCGTTCGGGTTCTTCGCGGCGGCGATCGCCTCGGCGACCAGCTGAGCCGGCGCTTCGATGCCGCGCTTGACGCTCGCGCGCACGACGGGCTTGCCCGCGAAGCGCTGCGGCTCGCGCACGTCGACGTCGACGGCGAAGATGACGGCATCCGCCGCCTCGATGATCTTCGGGTCGAGCGCCTTGTATCCGCTCGAGCCCTGCGGCTCGACGATGAGGTCGACGCCGTCCTTGCCGCCCTGCGCGGTGAGCGCGTCGGCGGCCATGAAGGTGTGCGCGATGCCGGTGGCGCAGGCGGTGACCGCGACGATGCGCGCGGGGCGCCCGTCGATGAGGTGGGCGCTGTCCGCGGCTGCGGCTGCGGCGGGCGCCGCGGCCGGTGCCGCGGCGCCGGAGACGGCGGCCGTCACGAGGGCGACGACGTCCTCGGCCGTCGCGGCCGAACGAAGACCCGCGGTGAAGTCCTCGCGCATGAAGCTGCGGGCCAGCTGCGACAGCACGGCCAGGTGCTCCTCGGCGGCGGTGTCGGGGGCCGCGATGAGGAAGACGAGGTCGGCGGGGCCGTCGTCGGCGCCGAAGTCGATGCCGGGCTTCAGCCGCGCGAACGCCAGCGTCGCCTCGCGCACCGCTGCGCTCTTGGCGTGCGGGATCGCGATGCCGCCCGGCAGGCCGGTCTCGTCGGTCTGCTCGCGCTTCCAGGCGTCGGCGGCGAGGGCTGCGGCATCCGTCGCCCGTCCCGTCGCCGCCACGCGCGCGGCGAGGGCGTCGATGACGGCCCGCTTGTCGGTGCCGAGCGACTCGTCAAGGCTGACGAGCGCCGGCGTGATGATCTCTGACACGGTGACCTCCAGTGGTCGTTTGGGTACAGGGTGGGTTTTCAGAGGGCGAGAGGCCTCACCGGCACGTCGCCGGGGAGGAGGTCGGTGGGGGTGGGGGCCTGTGTTCCCGGCAGGGCGGCCGCCGCCGACCCGTAGCGGATGCCGCTGCGCACCCGCTCATCGGGAGCGGCGCCGGCGACGTCGGCGAGCAGGAACCCGGCCAGCGAGCTGTCCCCCGCGCCCACGGTGCTGCGCACACGCGTGGGCGGAGGGGTACCGAACCAGGCGCCGTCGGGGGCGACGAGCACGGCGCCGTCGCCGCCGAGCGTGACGAAGGCGGCCCCGACGCGAGTCGGTACGAGCTGGCGCGCGACGGCCAGCACCGCCTCGGGCAGCGGCAGCTCCGCGTCCAGAGCGACGCCGGCCAGCTCCACCAGCTCCTCATCGTTGGGCTTGATGAGGTCGGGGCGTCCGCGCTCGACGACCTCGCGCAATGCGGGGCCGGACGTGTCGACCGCGATGCGGGGAGCGGATGCTCCGGCGGCGCGAACGGCGGTGATCACGTCGACGTAGAAGTCCTCCGAAAGGCCCGGCGGAAGCGAGCCCGCCAGCACGAGCCAGTCGGCATCTGCCGACGCGCGCACGGTCGCATCGATGAGCGTCGCCGCGTCCTGCGCGGTGCGCGTGACGCCCGGAAGGTTGATCTTGGTCGTCACGCCGTCGCTGTCGGTGAGCGTCAGGTTCGCGCGGGCGGTTCCCGGCAGCGGCACCGCGAGAACCGGCACGTGCGCGGAACGCAGCACGGCGGCGAACGGGTCGTCGGCATCCAGCGGGAGAACGGCGCGCGTCGCGACGCCGGAGCCGGCGAGCACGCGGGTCACGTTGATGCCCTTGCCCCCGGCATCCTCGCGGACCGAGAGCGCAGACTGCACTTCGCCCACGCGCAGCGCGTCGGACAGCGTCACGGTGCGATCGAGAGACGGATTGGCGGTCAGGGTGACGATCATGCGATCCACACCTCCACATCGGCGTCGCCGAGGGCGGCGACGAGGTCGGCAGGGGGCTCGGCGTCGGTGACGAGGATGTCGAGGTCGGCCAGACGGCCGAAGGAGACGAGCAGTTCGCCGTCGAACTTCTCCGCGTCGGCGAGGACCACGATCCGGCGGGCCGAAGCGATGACGGCACGCTTGACGGCCGCCTCGTCGGGGTCGGGAGTGCTCAGCCCGAATGCGGCCGACAGCCCGTTCGTGCCGATGAAGGCGAGGTCGGGACGAAGGCGCGAGATCGCATCGACGGTCTGCGCCCCCACCGCGGCGGCCGTCAGACCGCGAACGCGGCCGCCGATCGCCGTGAGGTTCAGCGCCGGCGCTCCGGCGAGCAGGTGCGCGACCGTCATCGAGTGCGTGACGACCTCGAGCGGGTGCGCCGTCGTGGCGCGCTGAGCCAAGAGTCCCGCCAGCGCGGCCGTGGTGGTGCCCGCGTCGATGTATACCGAGCCGTCACCGTGGCTGCCGATGGCGTCCAGCGCGCGCGCCGCGATGGCGAGCTTCGCATCGGTGCGACGCTGAGTGCGCTCGACGAAGGAGGTCTCCGCGGTACTGACGCGGGTGCGGGCGACGGCTCCCCCGTGCACGCGACGCACGAGGCCCGCCGACTCGAGTTGATCGAGGTCGCGGCGAACCGTCTCGGTCGTCACGCCGAAGCGGCGGGCGAGATCGATGACGACGACCCGACCCTCAGTGGTGATCAGCTGCTCGATGAGCTGCTGTCGCTCCGTTGCGTACACGGTTCCTCCTTGAATAGCCACACGTTACAACACAAACACAGCCGCATCAACACACCAGCCCGGGAAAAACCACATCACGCGCAGAAGGGCCCCGATCCGAAGACCGGGGCCCTTCTGCCGCGCGGCGCGCGGAGGGATGCCGAGGCTCAGGCCTCGCTCATCACCGTGACTTCCTGCTGACCGCGTGCGGCCAGAGCGGCGGCGCGAGCGGCGATGCGACGCTCCTGTTCGATCTGACCGGCATCCAGCGTCTCCTGGTCGACGGGGTAGCTGTCCACCTTGTTCACACCGTTGTACTTGGCGATGTAGGCGTCCAGCTCCGGGCCGGACTCCCACGAGGTGATGAGGCAGTAACGCGGCTCGGTTCCGTAGTGGGCGGCGGCGTGCCACAGCCGCTGCGTGTCGACGATCAGCTGCGCGCCGGCCGGCAGCGCGATACGCGTCTCCTCGCTCGGATCGGTGCGGTTCTCACGCAGCACGAAGTAGCTCGTGGTGTCGTCCGTGAGGTTGAAGAACCCGCGCACCACCCAACCCGTGCCATCCGGGTTCAGACGGTTGTTGTCGTCCTGGTGCAGGTTGTAGAGGCAGTCCGCGTACGTGTTGGGCTGCAGCTCGATGATCCGGCAACGTCCGACGTTCGCACCCGGCTCCATCGCGCGCGCTGTCAGCGTCGGTGCGATGGCGGTCTGCGAGTCGATCCAGACGCCGTCCTTGTCGGTGCGCGGCGGCTTGTGGTTCCAGAAGCCGTTGCACTCGATCTCACCCTTGGCCGAGGCCAGCGGTGCGAAACGGGTGTCGCCCGAAGACTTCCAGTCGACGTATTCGACGTCGAGCCATTCCTTCGGATCGATCTCGTTGTTGTAGCGGTCGAGGACGACGTAACCGGTCTCCTCGAGAGCCGCGCTCTTGATGTAACCCATGACGGATTCAACCTTTCTGCCGGACAAGCGAAGTTTTTACAGGCCCGGCCGAGGCAAGCCTACAGAGCGCCCATGTGAACGCGATTAGACTCGACGGCGGTCATCGAGAGCGAGCGCGGAGGCGATACGGACAGTATGAACAGCGGTACGCATCTCGCCCCCTCGGTCGCGGCGTCACACGTCTCGGCCACCGCTGTCGCGACCATCCGCTGGCTCTCGGCATCCGACACGACCATCGTCGTCCCGGTGTATCAGCGCCAGTACCGATGGGACATCGGCGGGTGCGAGCAACTGCTCGCCGACGTGCGCGCCGTCGCCGATGCCGGCGCCGGACAGACACACTTCATCGGTTCGATCCTGTCGACGGCGTCGGCCTCCTCCGACGACGATGCGCACCTGGTGCTCATCGACGGACAGCAGCGCATCACCACTCTGATGCTGCTGGTCGCCGCCCTGCATCACACGCTGCGCGACGACGACCCCGCACTCGCGGCCGAACTCGAGCGCGTCCTGGTGCGCAGCGACGATCCGACGCGCACCAAGCTGCGTCCGCACCGGGCGTGGGCCGATGTCTTCGAGAGCGTCGTGCTCGGTCGCCGAGAGGCGGGCGAGCAGATGCGCGAATCACGGTTCGACGACAACTATGCGTTCTTCCGCAGTCAGATCCGCCCCGACGAGGCCGCCCACATCTGGCGGGGCCTGGAGCGCCTCGAACACGTGTCGATCACCCTGGGCGCAGACGCGAACGCCCAGCAGACCTTCGAGAGCCTCAACTCCACCGGCGAGCCGCTGCGTGATCATGAGCTGATCCACAACTACGTCCTCATGGGACTCTCGCACGCCGAGCAGGGCGAGATCGAAGACGAGTATTGGATGCCGATCGAGCACGACACCGGCGAGCAGATCGGCGACTTCTGGCGCCACTACCTGGTCATGCTCACCGGGCGCGAGGTCACGGTCGCCGGTGAGCGGGGCGTCTACGACACCTTCCGTTCCCAGTTCCCACGCCTCGACCTCGCGACGCTGCGGGAGCGCGCCGCGCAGTGGCGACGCTACGCGGGCATCTACCGGATCCTCCTCGATCCGGCGCGCGCCGACGACCCCGTGATCGCACGACAGCTGGCCTACCTCAACACCTTCGGACGCGGCATGTACCCGCTCGCGCTGCGGCTGCTTCACGAGCACATCGAGGGCGACCTCAGCGCTGCCGAGCTGCGTGTCTCGCTCGAGCACGTGCAGTCGCTGCTGCTGCGACGCACCGTCGTGGGCGTGACGACCGACCGCCTGGTCGCACGCCTGTGCCGTGCCGCTGCGGTGTCGAGCGACGCCCTGGTGCGGGCGATCGCCCGCATCACACCATCGGACGAACGGACCCGGGTGGGGCTCAAGTACACGGCACTTCCGCACCCCGCCTACGTGTTGAAGCGTCTGGCGGGCGACATCGATCTTCCCGGCATCGACCTGGAGCACGTCGCACCCGCTGCGCCCTCCGATGACTGGTCGCCCGACGGCATCCGCCGATGGGCCGAGCTCACCGACGACGAACAGAACAGCTTCCGTGCGCTGGCACCCACACTCGGCAACCTGACGCTGCTGGAAGACCAGCTCTTCGAGCGGGCGTTCGACGCGTCGTTCCCCCCGAAGCGCGCGGTCTACGACGAGAGCGCCGTCGAGATCACCCGGGCGATCGCCCGCACCGAGTCGTGGAGCACGGCAGCCATCGCCGCGCGCACGCAGGCACTGACCGAGCTGTTCCTCCAGGTGTGGCGCCGCCCCGCCGTCGTCAGCATCGACGACGACAATCTGACGCCGATCCTGGATGCCGTGAAGCGGCGCGGCTGGCCGCGCGGATGGCAGCGCGAGTTCGACTACGTCGAGTTCCGCGGCGAGCACTGGGAGGTGCCGGACATCCGCTACCTCTTCAACCGCATCTTCAAGCGTCTCTGGGCCGACTCCCGCCAGAGCGTCATCGATTTCAGCGCGCGGCGCGGCGGACCGGTCTATCCCGCGAAGGCGTGGAACGGCCAGTGGGACGAGCTGGGCGACGGCCGCTACCTCTACATGGGCTGGGACTCGAAGTACATGCTCACTGCGGTTCAGGGCGTGCTCGACGAGGCGGGGTGGGCCTCGGAGGTGTTCGTCAAGTACTCCTACATCGGTAACGCGATGAAGTGATCGGCGCCGTCATGCCTCGTCGATCGGCCACGCCTCGCCGCTCCCGTACCGAGCGCGGCTCAGCGCGGCGCTGGCGCGACGTGCGGCGGCAGGTCGACGCCCTCGACGTCGCGACCTTCGCCGCGGTGGCGCGCACGCACAGCCCGTTGCTGGACGCGACGATGCCGGCGCTGACGCGTGCCGCCGACCGTTCGGTGCTGTGGATGGCGATCGCGGGTCTGCTCGCGCTCACCGCCCGCCCACGCGGCCGGCGTGCTGCGGCGCGCGGGCTGGCGGCCATCGGGGTCACGAGTCTCCTCGCGAACCAGGTTTCCAAGCGGCTGCACCGCCGCCCTCGACCGTCCATCACGCAAGTGCCGACGCAGCGGCTGGCCCGGCGGATTCCCGACTCGACGTCGTTCCCGAGCGGTCACTCGGCCAGCGCCATGGCCTTCGCCGCCGCCGCATCCGCCGAGATGCCCACGCTGACCGTTCCGCTGCGCGCCCTCGCCGGGCTCGTCGGGTTCTCTCGCGTCGCCACCGGCGCCCACTACCCGTCCGATGTGGCGGCAGGCTTCGCCCTGGGCGAAGCGATCGCCTGGCTGACGACCCGCGTCGTCCCGGTCGAACGCGTGGACCCGCTGCAGGATGCTCTCGCCGTGCATGCCGGCACGCCCCGGCCCGACGGCGCGGGAATCGCACTGGTGATCAATCCGCGCTCCGGCTCCGGGTGCGCGGCGCGCATCCTTCCGACCGTGCGGCGGGCCCTCCCCCGCCTGCGGGTCGTCGAGCTGGACGCGGACGACGACTACGCGGCCGTCATCCGCGCGACGGCAGCCGACTGCGAGGTGCTTGCCGTCGCCGGCGGGGACGGCACCGTCCAACAGGCCGCGGCCGCCGCCCGCGAGCACGGCATCCCGCTGGCCGTGCTGCCGGCGGGAACGTTCAACCACTTCGCCAAGGACCTCGGCATGTACCCGCTGTCGACGGCGATCGCGGCGATCCGCGCCGGGACGGTGGCCAAGGTCGACCTCGGTGAGGTCAACGACAAAATCTTCGTGAACACGGCCAGCGTCGGCGCGTACACGGACTTCGTGACGATCCGGGAACGCTACGAACACCGCATCGGCAAGCCGCTGGCCGCGGTCGTCGCCGCGGTGAAGACCCTGGGCACCGCCCGCGCGGTCCGCGTCCGGGTGCGCGATCTCGACGGCGAGACGGTCGACGCCCGCTTCAGCCTCCTCTTCCTCGGCAACGGGCGGTATGAACCACGGGGATTCGCTCCGGTGCACCGCGCGACCCTCGACGACGCGCGACTGGATCTGCGTGTACTGGGCGTCTCACGCCTGGGGTCCCGCGCGCGCGTCTTCGTCGACCTGTTCACCGGGCGGATCTCCCGCAACCGTCGGTATCAGGAGTTCTCGGATGCCGAGTTCGACCTCGAACTGCTCGACGGTCCGTATCGCATCGCCCGTGACGGCGAAGTGGGCGAAGAGGTCGATCATCTCCGCGCGCGCGTGCTTGCGCGCGCCCTCACCGTGATCGCGCCCGCCGCGTCCGCGCGCTGACTCAGGTTGCGGGAGGGCGCAGAGCGCCGGCGGCCGCCGCATCCAGGTAGCGGACGACCGCGAGCACGCGGCGGTGGTCGTCAGCATCCACGGGAAGGCCCAGTGCGTCATAGATGTTCGAGGTGTGCTGGACGATCGCCTTCTCGGTCAGCACCAGGGCTGCCGCGATCCCGGCGTTGCTGCGTCCCTGTGCCATGAGAGCGAGCACCTCCAACTGCCGCGGGGTGAGCCCACCCACCGCACCGCCGAAGCGACCGGCCCGGGCGAGCATCAACTCGACGACCTCCGGGTCGAGCGCGGATCCGCCCGCCGCGACCCGGCGAAGGTCGGCGGTGAACGTGCGCACATCGGCGATGCGCTGCTTCAGCAGATAGCCGACTCCCCCAGCCTGGGCCCCCAGCAGCTCCGTGGCGTACCGGCGCTGCACGTGCTGCGAAAGAACGACCACACCGACCTGCGGGTGAGCGTGACGGACCCGCACGGCCGCCGCGAGGCCCTCGTCGGTGTGGCTCGGCGGCATCCGGATGTCGGTGATGGCCAGATCCGGCACGCGCGCGTCGACGGCCTGTTCCCAGTCCGCCGCGGTGCCGACCGCACCGATGACGCTGAATCCCTCCTTCTCGAGAACGTGCGTCAGCCCTTCGCGCAGCAGCACCTCGTCCTCGGCGATGATCACACGCACGGCAGCTCGACTCCCACTCGGGTGCCGCCGCCGCGCGGCGACACGATCTCGACGGCGCCTTCGAGGGCAGCGACCCGGTCGTGCAGACCACGCAGGCCCGCACCGACTCCGATGCGTGCATCACCGACGCCGTCGTCCTCCACGATGACCGTCAGGCGGTCCTCGCGGAGGGCGACGCTCACCCGCAAGGCCGTAGCGCCCGCGTGCTTGACGGCGTTGGTGAGCAGCTCCGCGATCACGAAGTACGCCGTGTGCGCCGCCGCCGACGACACACGGGACTCCTCGACGTCGGCACTCAACAGAGCCGGCACCTCCGCGCGATCGACGAGTTCCTCGACCGCGGCCACCAGCCCCCTCTCGCGCAGCGGCGCCGGCATGACGTTGTGCACGAGTCGGCGCAGCTCCGTCGCCGCCTCGTCGATGCCGGCCCGCAAGTGCTCCGCGGCCGCGGGGGTGTCCTCGGCGACGACGTCGGCCATCGACTGAGCCTCCAGCGCCAGCAGCACCAGCTGCACCTGGAGTCCGTCATGAAGATCGCGCGCGATGCGTGCCCGTTCGGCGTACGCAGCCTCCATCAACCGACGCCGAGACTGGATGAGCTCCTCGTTCGAGAGGGTGAGCTCCGCGGTGAGACGCTCACGGTCGATCGCGATCGCAAGGATCTCCCCCGCTCGCCTCACCGTCAGAGGATCGTCCGTGACGCGGGTGTCGTAGTCGATGGCCCCGACCAGGCGACCGTCGACGCGCACCGGCACGTGCGCCCTCCCGCCGGCCGGCGCCGCGGGCAGGAACGCGACACCGTCGGCATCCACGAAGCTTCCACTCTGCGCCGACCAGTACACGACCTGGAGACTGTCATCGCCCAGGCTGGCTCGCAGCGCCCGCTCGACGGCCGGCTTGTCGGGGCCCCCGACCGCGAGCCACGCGCTCAGCGACTCCAGCGCCGTGGTGCGAGCGAACGAGCCGGCCACGACGCCGAGGAGGAAGGCCACCGGCAGCCCGGCCATGAGAGCGAGCTGGACGACTCCGACCATGGATGCCGCCGTGCCGGTCAGCAATCGGGGCGCCGCGACGATGCCGAGCACGGCGACGATGCCGTATGCCGACAGTGGCAGCAGGATGCGACGATGGCGACGGTCGCTGATAACGAGGCGGATCGTGAGAATCGCCGCCGTCGCCGTCATCACCAGGGCGCCGAGGACGGGCTGCACCACGCTGATCAGCGCCCCGGCGCGCGGTGCGACCACGCGCAGCGCGTCCAGTCCCGTCGCCGCTGCGTAGCCGGCTATGACGACGCCCACGGACAGGCGACCCCGCAGTCGGCCGGATGGAAAGGCGTGCAACAGGTGAACCGTCACGGCGAACACGGAGGTCGCGAACAACGCGGACACCACGTCGGACAGCGGTAGCTGAAGGTTGCCGAGCCCGCCGAGGCACAGGGCGACGGCTCCGAGCAGGATCAGGGGTCCGGTGCCGTTGGCGGGGCGGCGCCACCACGCGAGCACACCGGCGACCACCCAGATCCACAAGACGACGGTGAACGCGACGAGGGCATTCGCCATGTCGGGGTGCGCCGCGCTTGCGGCCAGCTGCACCACCCCGACGATCACCGCGAACGCCACGATGACCCACAGTGCGAGCTCGAGCGGCAGGACCTGTCGCCGATGTCCTCGCCCGGCGCGTCGAGGCTCCGCTCCACGCGTACGCGGTGTCACCATGCGTCGACCGTACTCCCGGCGACGTCTGCGCGAACGGGACCCAGGTCCATGGCCTCCCGGCGGCGCTCTCCCCTATGGTCGATCCAGCGGAACGCCTTCGCACACGGATCGTCGCCGCACGGCAGGGGGAAGCTCATGGGACAGATCGGCACGATGAGACGCCGCGTCACGCGCGCGACAGCCATCGTCGTAGCGGCGGGGTTCGCCGCCTGCGCGCTGAGCAGTTGCAGCGGAGGGCCTGCGCCATCGTCGACCGTCGCCGTGGACACCGGGACCCGGCCCAACCAGGACGTGGTGGCGCTGTACACGGACCGCGCCGCAGCGGTCGATGCGGCGCTCACTCTGCTGCCGTCACAAATCGACGATGCCTTGCGCCGGTCGAAGGTTCCGGGGCTGGCGGTGGCGGTCGTATCTCACGACGCGGTGCTGTACACGAACGGCTTCGGCGTTCGCGATGAGTCCACCGGCGCGAAGGTCGATGCCGACACGGTCTTCCAGATCGCGTCGCTGTCCAAACCGATCTCCGCCACCATCCTCGCCAAGGCGATGACCCAGGATCCGTCGCTGACCTGGTCGACACCGGCGCACACGCTCATGCCGGGCCTCGCACTCGCCGACCCCTACGTGACCCAGAACATCACCGTCGGCGACTTCTTCGCACACCGCAGCGGCATCCCGACGGGAGGCGGCGATGATCTGGAGGATCTCGGCTTCGACCGGAACTACATCCTCTCCCACCTCAGCGAGATCCCCCTGCAACCGTTTCGGACCACTTACCAGTACTCGAACTTCGGTTTGACGACGGGCGCGGAGGCGGTGGCCGCATCCCGGGGCCAGAGCTGGGAGCAGATGTCGAAGGAACTGCTCTTCAGCCCGTTGGGAATGACCTCGACGAGCACGAGCCACGCCGACTTCCTCTCCGCCCCGAATCACGCGGTGCTGCACGCCCGCATCGGGGAGGACGACTTCCAACCGCTGTTCGATCGCGACCCCGACGCGGAAGCTCCCGCGGGCGGCGTGTCCTCGAACGTGCGCGATCTCGCGACGTGGATGCAGCTGCTCCTCAGCGACGGCTCGCGAGACGGGTCGGCGTTCATCAACTCAGACCCGCTGAACCAGGCGCTCTCGGCCCAGATCGTCAGCTCCCATGCCGGCGACCTCGATCAGCGCCCGGGGCATTACGGGTTCGGCATCAACGTCGGATCCGCCGCGGGCGGCCGCGTCACGCTCAGCCATTCCGGCGCGTTCGGCCTCGGCGCGGCCACCGCCGCCACTCTCGTACCCGACCTCGACCTCGGCATCGTCGTCCTGACGAACGGTGCACCGGTCGGCCTGCCCGAAGCCGTGGTGCAGATCTTCCTCGACGAGGTGATGTACGGGCACCAGTCCCGGGACTGGGTCGACACGATGCACGGCTTCTTCGCCGGTTTCAACGCGCCGTCCGGCGACCTCGCCGGCCAGAGCCCGCCGACGGATGCCGCGGCATCCGCTCCCGCATCGGACTACGTCGGCACCTATACCAGTGCGTATTTCGGCACGCTCACGGTCACCGAGGCCGGCGGTCGACTACGAGGAGCGCTGGGGCCGACGGGGGCGACGACCTTCGACATCACGCCATGGAACGGCGACACCATGGCGTACGTCCCCACGGGTGAGAACGCGCTGCCGGGATCGCTGTCCTCGGTGGTGTTCGCACGTTCCGGCGGCGCGGTGACGACCGCGACGTTCACCTACCTCAACCGCTACCCGCACATCGCGGAGCCCTCGGGCCTGGGTGTGTTCACGCGTCAGCGCTGAGGGCGGCATCGCCCACCGGATAGACACGGTGTCGACCGACGTGGGCGCGTCGTGTGGCGCGCTAGTCTCGCGCCATGGCGAGCACGATCGACTGGTCGGCGAGACTGCGCCGTCTCGACGCCGACGACTGGGCCTCCACGCTGGAGGGCGCGTCGGGGCTGCCCGGACCTCGCGCCAACCTCGACCTCGTGGTCGCGGCCGCGCGGATCGCCGGAGCGTCGGAGATCGATGCGCTCGTGCGCGCGGGCGGCGAGTTCGCGACCATGTGCGCGGCCGCCGCGATCGGGCGCGATGCGGGCGCGCCCGACAGCGAGAAGCGAGCGCGTCGCCTCGCACAGGATCCGCGGTGGCGTGTGCGCGAAGGCGTCGTGATCGGCCTTCAGCTCTGGGGCGACGTCGACCCCGCGGCGATGGCGGAGCTCGTCGCCGCGTGGGCGACGGCGGCGAGCCCGCTCGTCCGACGCGCAGCGGTCGCGGCGATCTGCGAGCCACGTCTGCTGCGATCGTCATCCGCCGCCGCGCGCGCCGTGGAGATCTGCAGGCAGGCCACCGACACACTCCGCGCGCTGCCCACCCCGGGGCGACGGGACCCCGATGTGCGGACTCTCCGCCAGTGTTTGGGCTATGCCTGGAGCGTCGCCGTGGCCGCGGACCCGGCCCCCGGACTCCGCGCGTTTCACGCGCTGTCCAGCGATGACCCCGACGTCGCCTGGATCATTCGCGAGAACCGTCGCAAGAAGCGCCTGCTCTCTCTGGAGGCGGTGACGCCGCATCAGGAGCAGGAGTAGAGCGTGAACCCGCCCGCTCCGCCGCCGGACGAGGTCGACTTCGTGTGGGAGCCGGCCGGTGCGGAAGGCCAGGTGTGCCGCGTCCGACAAGACGCGGCGCGCACGGCGTTGGCGACCTGATCCCCCTTGGGGGCGTGATCCCTGACGACGATCAGGTGCACCCCGGCGCGGATCTTCGCGGTGATCTCGGCCGCAGTAAAGACGACCGCCTGACCGGAGTAGCCGCCATCGGTGAGCACCTCATCGCCGGTCGCGTCGATGACCGGAGCCGCGATGCTCCACGAGTCCGTCAGGAACAGCGGCGCGCCATCGCGCCCTCCTCCCGCCGCACGGGCGGCGGCGACGAGCTCCAGCAGCGGCGGCGTGATCCCCGGCGCACCGCCCCAGATCTGCGGTGGTGACGGGCGGAACGAGGCCGTCACGGCGGCGCGCGGGTCGTCGTGCTTCACGCCGACGTACGCGTCTCCCCCGCTGCCGTCGCGCGCGGCATCCACCACCTGCACGGCGAAGAGCGCGGGTCCTGCCAGAACCGCGACCGCCGCGGCGAGGGCGATCGTCCGGCCGAGACGTCGGCGCCACGGTATCCGCAGAGCACTCGCGACGACGAGCGCGCACATTCCTGCAGTGACGGCGATCATCGCGATCCACAGGGGACGAGGCATCCCCGTCACGACGGCCAGCACCACGCACCACGAGAGCTGCACCACGGTCAGCATCGGCAGGACGAGCCGTCCGGCCCGGCCCGGTGAACGGCGGAGCCGAACCGCCTCATCGACCGCGAAGGCCGCGAGCAACGCCAGCTGCACCCCGATCGCAGACAGATATGCCGTGTGGGGCATGCGTGCCGCCGAGAGGATCGCGGCACCCGTGACCAGCCACACGATCAGGACGACGAACATCGCCGTCGCCGGCGACACGGGCCGAGGTCTGCTCCGACCGCGCCACGTCCGCACCAGCGACCACACACCCAGCCCGACACCGAACAGCGCAGCCGGGTACAGCCACCCGATCTGCCCGAGATACAGCGGATCGATCAGTTTCGTCATCGCCGCCGCGGCGCCGGACGCCGTTTGCGTCCCACCGCCGCTGCGGACGGCACCGTCGATCGCGTTCGGGAAGAGACGATCGATGCCGTTGTAGCCGAAGACCATCGCGAAGACGTTGTTGTCGGTCGAGCCGTCGACGAACGGACGCGACGCTGCGGGAACGAGCTGCATCATCAGCATCCATGACAGCGAGGCCAGGACCGCACTCCCGAGCAGCGCACCGACTCGAGCCACGCGCTGCGGCCAGCGGCCGCCGACGGCGATCAGGGTCCCGATGAGCAGGGCGGGCATCCCGAACCAGGCCTGCATCATCTTCGCCTGGAAGCCGACGCCGATGAACAGCCCGGCCCATAACAGCGGCCACCATCGCTTCGTCAGCACGGCGCGCTGCCACCACAGCACCGCCACCGCGAGCGACATCGTGAGGAGTCCGTCTTCCATGGGATGACCGAACATCGAGACGAAGATGGGCGTGGATGCCGCGGCAGCCGCCGCCATGAGCCCGACCGCACGACCGCGCCACCGCAGACCGATCAGCGCGCAGGCGAACACCGTGACCAGCCCCTCGATCACCTGCGGGAGCGCCAGCGCGGAGGTCGACATGCCGAACAGGCGAACGCTCAACGCCTGCGGGACGGCGAAGCCGCTCAGTTTGTCGAGGGTGACCGTGGCGGCGGGATCGAAAGCACCGAACAGCAGTGCCTGCCAGGACTGCGACATCGACCGCGCGGATGCTTCGTAGAAAGAGAAGTCGCCGCCGCGGGCCAGATTCCACGCCGTGAGGACGGTGAAAGCGACCAGGATTGCGGCAAGGGTGACGCGCGCCCACCAGGGCTCGCGCCACCACCGCGGGAGGGCGGGTGTCATCGGCACGGGCCGACGCTAGGCGCGGCGCTTCGGCGCCCGCTCGGCGGGGGCTGAGGGAAGCCTATGAGGGCCTCTCACCACTGGGGGTGGATGGCTCCGCGCAGGCGGCGATCGTAGACCTCGTGCACGGCCGCATCGAAAGCGGCGTACGCCTCTGGATCGTCCAAGGCCGACGCTGCGGCGGCATTCGCCGTGGCCTGTGCCGGAGTGCGCGCTCCGGGGATCACCGCGGTCACACCCGGCTGCGCCACGACCCACGCGAGTGTGGCCGCCGGGAGGCTCACGCCGCCGGGAAGCGCCGCGGACAGCTCCGTCGCGGCCGCCACGCCGGTCTCGAAATCGACCCCCGAGAACGTCTCTCCCTTATCGAACGCCTGGCCCTCGCGGTTGTAGGAGCGGTGATCGGCGTCGGAGAAGGTGGTGGCGGTGGTGTAACGGCCCGACAGCAGACCGCTCGCCAGCGGCACGCGGGCGAGGACCGCCACGCCCGCGTCGGCCGCGGCGGGCAGGAACTCGTCCAGCGGCTTCAGGCGGAACGGGTTGATGATCATCTGCACGTTCGCCAGCCCGGGTCGACCGAGGACACGCAGGCCTTGGGCGACCGTCTCGACCGATGCCCCGTATGCCGCGATGGCTCCGGCATCGACGAGACCGTCGAGGGCATCGAAGGTGCGCTCGTCGTCGAGAACGGCCGTCGGCGGGCAGTGCAGCTGAACGAGGTCGAGTGTCTCGACGCCGAGGTTGCGGCGAGAGCGGTCCGTCCACACCTGGAAGTTGTCCGCCGTGTAGTTCTCGGCGCGCTGCTCCTGCCGACGCCCCATCTTCGTCGCGACCGTGATGCCGTGACCGGGGTGCGTCGCGAGGAAGCGGCCGATGATCTGCTCCGAGCGCCCGTCCCCGTAGACGTCTGCGGTGTCGAAGAGGGTGACGCCGGCGTCGACGGATGCCGCGAGCACCGCCGCCGCGTCTTCGTCGGAGACATCGCCCCAATCGGCGCCCAGCTGCCACGTGCCCAGACCGATCACGGACACGTCGCGGCCGGTGCGGCCGAGTGCGCGATGCGGGAGGGAGGAGCGTGCGGGAGCCATGCGTCGAGCCTATCTGCGAGGACGCCCCCGCCGAGGCGGCGTCAGACGAGCCCGCCGATCATCGCATCGCGGCGCAGCTGCTCGTGCGTCGCGTGGAGTCCGCCTCGAGAGCGTCCCAGCCGCGCGCGAGGGGTCGGTGCGGGAGCGACGTTCCGCACTCTGCACAGAAGGTGGGCATCTCCATCCCCAAAAGCAAGAGCCCCGGTGATCCGCCGTGATGCGGATTTCCGGGGCTATCTGTCTTGCTGGGGTACCTGGACTCGAACCAAGAACAACTGAACCAGAATCAGCCGTGTTGCCAATTACACCATACCCCAGGGGGTGACGACCGAAGTCGTACCGAGGGTCTAGCTTAGCCCACGCCGCGACCGAGTCCAAACCGAGTGCCGTCCGGGCAGTCTCATAGCTGGCACAACGACGCCGCAGGTGAAGCGGTCCTACCGTGACCGTTGTGACCGCGCTCCCCGCTTCTTCCGCCGCTCCGCTCCCGTCCGTCCGCGCCCAGGCGACAGCCCGGCGACGGTTCGGCACGCCCTGGCACTGGTCGCTCCTCACCCTGGGCGTGTTCGCGGCCGTGCTGACGACCTGGGGCGTCGGCGGCTCGATGTCGGATTACTACGCGTCCATCGCACTGTCGATGAGCCGGAGCTGGCCGAACTTCTTCTTCGGCTCTTTCGACCCCGCCGGCACCCTCACTCTCGACAAGATCCCCGGATCGTTCTGGATCCCCGCGCTCATCGTCCGCATCTTCGGCTTCTCTCCTGCCGCGGTCATCATCCCCAACGCGCTGGCCGCCGCCACTGCCGCCGTGGTCACTGCGATCACCGCTCGGCGCTGGGCGGGGGTGACCGCCGGTCTGGTCGCCGGGGCCGTCGTCGCCACGACTCCCATCCTGGTCGCGGTGGCGCGCTCCAACCAGCCGGAGACGTTCTTCGTGCTCGCGCTCGCTCTGACGGCGTGGGCGGCGACGCATGCGCTGCGCCGGGCCAGCTTCGGATGGCTGATGCTTGCGGGCGTGTTCATCGCGGCCGGATTCCAGACCTACATGCTCGAGGCATGGGCCGTCTGGCCCGCGCTCGCCGCTGCCTACCTGTGCACGCGGCAGCAGTGGTGGCGCCGCGTGTGGCACCTCGCCGTGTCCGGAACGCTCAGTCTGGTGCTGTCACTCAGCTGGATCATCGCCGTCTCGCTTGTGCCGGCATCCGACCGTCCTTATGTCGGCAGCACGCTGACGAACAACCCGTGGGAGATGGTCTTCGGCTACAACGGACTCGGCAGGTTCGGCGACACGACCGCCGACACCACGGCGTACCGCTCGTTCACTCCCCCGTTCTCGGGGAACCCGTCGGCCGTCCGACTGCTGAACAGCTCACTCGCCGATCAGATTGGCTGGATGATCCCAACCGCGGTCCTCGCGATCGTGATCCTCTTCGCACTGCGCGTGCGCCTGCCGCTGCTGGTGTTCGCAGCCGTGTGGTTCGTCACGTTCGCCGCGATGTTCTCGCTTGTCGCCGGCATGCACCAGTTCTATACGGCGTCGATGGCCATCCCCATGGCGCTGCTGATCGGCGCCGCGTTCGCCAAGGCCCGGCAACGTCGCGTCTTGTGGGCGCAGATCGCGCTGCCGGCAGCGGCGGCGACGACGGCGCTGATCATCAGCCTGAGCGTCGCATCGAATCCGGGAGCCGCGTTCTCGCTGCCGGTCGCGGTGGCACAGGCTCTCATCGCGGTCGCCGCCGTCATCGCCGTCGTCATGGAGCACCGCCGCGCACACGCACGGCGACTGACCGCCGTGATCGGCGTGATCGCCCTGCTGCTGACGCCGGCGAGCTGGGCCGTCGTGACGATGTGGTCACCCAACTCGACGAACCCGACGGCCGCGGGAGTGGCCAGCGTGTCCGGTATCGGCGGCGCCGGCGGCTTCGGAGCCGGTGCGCATGGCGGCGCCCCGGGATCGGCGGGCACCGGCGGGCCCGGCGTGTCCGGCACCGGCGGCTCGGCGCCATTCGGCGCGGGCCACCGTGGCGACGGGTTCTCCCGATCCGGCGGCGAGAGCGGACCCTCCGACGCCGGCACGCGCGGGCGCGCGAACGGCGGCGGTGCGCTCACCCGGGGCTCCGGCGGCTTCACGGGCTCACCGAGCGGGGTGCAAACGCCTACCGTCGGCACCGTCGCCTGGTTGAAGGAGCACCAGCAAGGCACCGCGTATCTGGCGGCGACCTTCGGGGCGCAGAGCGCGGCGTCGCTGATCCTCGCCTCGGACGGCGGCTCGTTCCTCCCCATCGGCGGCTTCGACGAGCGCGATCCTGCCCCCACGCTCGCGACGTTCCAGACGCTCGTAGCCGACGGGGAACTGCGATACGTGATCGCCGGCAACGGCGGTGGCTTTGGCGGATTCGGAGGCAGCGGAGGACCGTCGGGCGGGCTCGGCGGCACCGACAGCGCGAGCACCGCGGCCGGTCAGATCCGCACGTGGGTCGTGGCGAACTGCACCGAAGTCATGGACGCCCCGATTTCGGGCCTCTACTCCTGCGGCGCCTGATGCGCCGCGGCTCCCGGCTCAGCCGAGGTACTGAACCAGCGCGCCGAGGCGGCGCACCGACTCTGCCTTGCCCAGCAGCTCCATCGACTCGAACAGGGGCGGGGACACGCGTCGTCCACTGACAGCGACCCGGAGGGGGCCGTAGGCGATCCGCGGCTTCAGCCCGAGACCGTCGATCAGTGCCTCCGACAGCGCGTCCTGCACCGCCGCCGCGGTGAAGTCGTGCTCGGGCACCAGCTCGAGTGCTCCCACGGATGCCACGAGCACCTCCCCCGCATTGGCCGGCAGACCCTTCAGCGCATCTTCCTCGTAGGCGATGTCATCACGGAACAGGAACCCCAGCAGCCCCGGAGCCTCGCCGAGCAGCTGCATACGCTCCTGCACGAGAGGTGCGGAGACGTCGAGGGTGGTCTGCTGGGCCGCCGTCGGGGGGTTCTCGATCAGACCGGCGGCGTGCAGATACGGCACGAGGCGGTCGGCGAAGTCCTCGGCATCCAGCATGCGGATATGGTCGCCGTTGATCGACTCGGCCTTCTTCTGGTCGAAGCGGGCGGGATTGGGGTTCACGTCGACGATGTCGAACGCGGCGACGAACTCGTCGAGGGAGAACACATCCCGATCCGCCGCGATCGACCAGCCGAGCAGCGCGAGGTAGTTCAGCAGGCCTTCGTGGATGAAGCCGCGTTCACGGTGCAGGAACAGGTCGGCCTGCGGGTCGCGCTTGGAGAGCTTCTTGTTGCCCGTCTCGCCGAGGACCAGGGGCATGTGACCGAATCGGGGCATGAAGTCGGTGACGCCGGCGTCGATGAGCGCTCCGTAGAGCGCGAGCTGACGCGCGGTAGAGGGCATGAGGTCTTCGCCGCGGATCACGTGGGTGATGCCCATGAGTGCGTCGTCGACCGGGTTCGTGAAGGTGTAGAGCGCCTGGCCGCCGGCGCGGACGACGACGAAGTCGGGGAAGGAGCCGGCCGGGAAGGTGACCTCGCCGCGGATCAGGTCGACGTAGGTGAGGTCTTCGTCGGGCACGCGCAGACGCCACGCGGGCTCGCGCCCCTCGGCGCGGAAGGCGGCCTTCTGCTCCTCGGTGAGCTCACGGTCGAAGTTGTCGTAACCGAGCTGCTTGGCACGACCGGCGGCCTCGTTGCGGGCGTCGATCTCCTCCGCCGTCGAGTACGACTCGTAGACGGCGCCTGAGGCGATCAGCGTCTCGAGAACTCCGGCGTAGATCTCGCGGCGCTGCGACTGACGGTAAGGCTCATGCGGGCCGCCCTTCTCGACACCCTCGTCCCAGTCGATCTTCAACCAGGTGAGCGCGTCGACGAGCTGCCGGTAGCTCTCTTCGCTGTCACGGGCGGCGTCGGTGTCTTCGACACGGAAGATCAGCTTGCCGCCGGTGTGCCGCGCGTAGGCCCAGTTGTAGAGCGCGGTGCGGACCATGCCGACGTGCGGCAGACCCGTCGGCGAAGGGCAGAACCGTACTCGGACGTCGGTTCCGGTGGCGGCGGTGGTTCGGGGATGGATCGCGGCAGACATCCATCCCAGTCTAGGCCGCGGGCGACGTGGCCCTGTGGTCACCGTCGGGTGACGACGACCGCGCGGTGCCACAAGACGTCACGTCCCGGACCCGCATCACGAGCGCGCGCCCGCGACCGCTGCCAGTTCGCGACCCAGCACAGCGAGAACCGTGCTGACCGACGGCACGCGCTCGGCGTCGCGCGCCGTGACGATGTGCAGTCCGCGCGCCTCCGCCGACGGGAGCGGCGACGTCTGCACACCGGGCAGGGTCGGGAAAGAGTCCACCGCCATACGCGGAAGCGTCGCCACACCGAGCCCCTGCGCGACGAGGCCTTCGACGGCGACGGCGTTGTCGGTCTCGAACCCTATGCGCGGGTCGAACCCCGCTCGATCGCACAGTTCCAAGAGGTGCCCGCGACAGCGCGGACACCCCGCGATCCACGTCTGCTCAGCCAGCTCGGAGACGCTCTCGACGCCGGAGTGACCTGCCGGCAGGACGAGCAGCAGATCGTCACGCCCGGCACTGCGCACCGTCAGTCCGCGCGCGCTCGACCCGTGCGGATCGTCGCGGTCCCCGGGGTAGCTGAACGTCAGCGCGATGTCGGCACGATCCTCGCGAATCGCCTCCACCGCCTCCGGGGGCTCCGCCTCCACGTAGGTCAGGGTCAAACCGGGATGGGATGCCGCAAGCGAAGCGAGCAACCGCGGCACCAGCACGGGCGATGCCGAAGGGAAGGCGACCAGACGAACGACGCCGGTGCGCAATCCCCTCAGCTCGGCGAGTTCTTCCGCGACCGCGTCGAACGCATGCGTGACGGCCGGCGCGTGGCGGGCGAGCACCCGCCCTGCCTCGGTCAGCCGCACGCCCCGCCCCACCCTCTCGACGATCGCGACACCCAGACGAGCCTCCAACCGGCGCAGATGCTGACTGATCGCGGGCTGGCTGTATCCCAGGGAGGCCGCAGCGGCTGTGATGGAGCCGGTGTCGGCGATGGCCCGCACGGTCCGCAGGCTCTGCACGTCGAACTCCGGGGTGGCGTCATTCACCCATTCATCATCCCACGGCATGTTTTTCATCCAATACCTGCCGTAGATCTATGCATGGCTCGACGGCAGGCTGGACGCATGGTCACTGCCCTCGCCGCACCCGCCGACCCCCTCACCGCGCTTCGTGCCGAGTTCGGCACGGCCGCGGGCTACCTCGCCGCGTGCACGGCGGGTCTGCCGATGCGCGCCACCCGTCGCGCCGTCACCGCCGATCTCGAGGGGCACCCCGACATCGCCGGGTACAGCCGCGCGGTCGAGGCATCGCGAGCATCATTCGCGTCATTGGTGGGCGTCGATGCCGCGAGCGTCGCGATCGGCTCGCAGACGTCGGTGCAGCTGTCTCTGCTGATCGCAGCATTGCCTGCCGAGGCAACGGTGCTCGTGCCCGAGCACGAGTTCTCGTCGCTGGTCCTCCCCTTCGTGCACGCCGGCCGCGGCATCCGGGTTCGCACCGCCCCGCTGTCGCGATTGGCCGACGCGATCTCGGACGACATCGACCTCGTCGCCTTCTCGCTCGTGCAGTCGGCGTGCGGCGACGTCGCCGACCTCGATGCGATCTGTGACGCCGCCGGCGCGGTCGGTGCGCGCGTCGTGTGCGATGCGACGCAGGCCGTCGGATGGATGCCGGTCGACGCCGCGCGCGTCGACGCCCTGCTCTGCCACGCCTATAAGTGGCTGTGCTGCCCGCGCGGGGTGGCCTTCATGGCGCTCAGCGCGGACTATGCCCGTTCCCTCACGCCCGTTCAGGCGGGGTGGTACGCCGGGGAGGACCCGTGGTCGTCGTGCTACGGCGCCGATGCCGAACTCGCCGCATCCGCTCGCCGCTTCGATGTCTCGCCCGCGTGGCAGGCCTTCGTCGGCGCCGAGCCCGCGCTGCGCGCATTCGCACGGGTCGACATGCACCAGGTGCACGCGTATGTCACGGGTCTCGCCGCGTCGTTCCGTTCGCAGACCGGACTCGACGACCCCGAGACACCCACGGCGATCGTCACCTGGGTCGACCCCGACGGCGCCGACCTCGCTCGCCTTCAGGCGGCCGGCATCACGGCATCCGGACGCAACGGACGCGCCCGCGTCGCGTTCCACGTGTTCAACGACGACGACGACGTCGAGCGAGCCGTCACCGCCCTCGGCCGCTGACCTCCGAGCGACGGCGCTGTCTCTCCCCCGCCGCACGGCGTGGACGTGCCGTATTCAGTCTGCGCGCGAGGACCGATCGCCTGCACCCGCGGAATCACGCGGATGCCGAGACCCGCCGCCACCGCCCAGACTGAATACGGCACGCAGGCGGGGCGAGCTGGCGCGGAAATCGGCGCCCGCGTCGGCTGGACGCGCTGTGCGTGCGCGCTGCGCTGGGCGTGCGCACGACGCCGATTCCGCGGAGATGTCGGGATCAGAGGACCACTCCGCGTCAGATCGTCCTCGGCATCCGCCATCTCCTCGGCATGCCCCGCGCCGCAAGCCGCCCCAACAACCCAGCAACCGCTTCACCCCGGGCGCGTCAGCCGCGGCGCGCGTAAGGGGAGAGCACCGTGACTGCCACCACCAGCACCAGGGCGACCATCGCCAGCCCGCCGTAGCCGATCTGGCTCAGGACGACGCCGGCGAGCACGGCGCCGACGGCGGCGCTGAAGGTCATGATCGTGTCACTCAGACCCTGTCGCCGCGGCCGGAGACGCGTCGGGGAACTCTCGGTGAGCAGAGCCGCGCCCGAGACCGTCGCGGCGCTCCACCCCGCGCCGAGGAGGAACAGCGCGACCAGCACCGCCCACTGCGAATCGGGCATGGTCGCCGCCACGATCAGGGATGCCGCCAGCACCGCCTGACCCAGCAGGATCGTCGCGATGCGTCCCCATCGGTCAGCCAGTAGGCCGAACAATGGTGACAAGCCGTACATGCCGAACACATGCAGCGCGATCGTGGTTCCGACCACGAGTGTGACGTGCTCGGGCGCCAGGTGCGCCAGATGGATCGGCGTCATCGCCATCACCGACGCCATCACCACGTGCGATCCCGCCACCGCGAAGATCGCGTAGCGCGCGGCCACCGGCCGGTCGAGATCGTCGATGTGCTCACGCTGCGCATCGCCGCTGCGCGCCAGACGCTGTGCCAGCAGCAGCGGGTCGGGCCGCAGTGCCGCGAGGTAGAGCGCGAAAGCGATCAGCTGCGCCACGATCGAGAACGCGTAGGAGCCGGTGAGCGGCGGCATCCGCAGCGCGGCGCCGACGGCCTCTCCCGGCGTCAGGAGCAGCGGACCCAGTACACCGCCGACGGTCGTCGCCCAGACGACGGTGCCGAGGTCGCGCCCGCGGCGCGCAGCCGGCGCCAGGTCCGTCGCAGCGAAGCGCGACTGCAGGTTGCCCGCGTTGCCGGCGCCGATGAGCACCACGCCCACGATCAGCAGCGGAAAGCTACGCGCGGCCGCGGCGCTGATCACGACCGCGATGCCGATCAGTGCCAAGAGGTTGCCGAGCGTCAGGGCCACCCGCCGCCCCCGCCGCCCCGCCAGGCGCGCGAGCGGGATGGCGCACAGGGCAGCACCCAAGGTCACGGATGCCGTCGCCAGCCCCGACAGCGCCTCATTGCCCGACAGATCCGCCGCCAGCAGCGCGCCGAGCGAAACCGTCGCGCCGAACGCGATGCCGCCCAGCACCTGCCCGGCGGCGAGGACGGTGACGGTGCGCCGCTGGATCCTCGCGACCGCGGCAGCATCCATCGCCGGCGCCGTGTCGGTCACGCGTTTCGCGCGGTGTTGCGGAGCGTTCCGAGTCCCGTGATCTCGACCTCGACGGTCTGGCCCGCTTCGAACGGGCCGATGCCGGCGGGCGTCCCGGTGAGGATCACGTCGCCCGGCAGCAGGGTGAAGGCCGCCGACGCGTACGCGATGATGTCCGGCACGGAATGCACCATGTCGGAGATCGGGCCGTCCTGGCGCACCTCCCCGTCGACCCGCGTCACGATGCGCGCACCGGCGTCCAGTTCGAACTCGGTCTCGATCGCCGGTCCGAGCGGGCAGAACGTGTCGAATCCCTTGGCCCGCGCCCACTGGCCGTCCGACTTCTGCAGGTCGCGTGCCGTCACGTCGTTGCCGATGGTGTAGCCGAACACGTAGTCCAGCGCCGCGGATGCCGGGACGTTCTTGGCCACACGACCGATGACGACCGCAAGCTCGCCCTCGAAGTCCGTGCGCTCGGACTGCGGCGGCCGCACGATCGCGTCGCCGGGACCGATGACGGCCGTGTTCGGCTTGAGGAACAGCAGGGGCGCCTCGGGCGCCTCGCCGCCCATCTCGGCGGCGTGGTCGCGGTAGTTCTTGCCGACGCACACGATCTTCGAGCGCGGGATGACCGGTGCGAGCAGCGCGACCTCGCCGAGAGGCACACGCTCCCCCGTCGTCTCGAAACCCGCGAACAGCGGGTCTCCGGCCAAGACGACCAGCTCGGTCTCGTCGACGATGCCGAAGCGGATCGCGTCGTTGTGGCTGAAGCGGACGACCCTCACGCCGCCGGCTCCGCGTCGCTCTCCGGCGCGTCGAGGCGCACGAGCCAGCCGTGCGTGTCTTCGCGGCGCCCGTACTGGATGTCGGTGAGCTCGTCGCGCAGCGACTGTGCGAGCGGGCCGAGAGGCTGCTCGTCGACGAACTCGCGCCCCTTCAGCACACCGATCGGAGCGACCACAGCGGCGGTGCCGCACGCGAACACCTCGACGATGTCGCCGGAGGCCACGCCCGAACGCCACTCGTCGATCGACACCGCACGACCCTCGATCTTGTGACCGCGGTCGGCGGCCAGCTGCAGGATCGAGTCACGGGTGATGCCCTCGAGGATCGAGTCCGACTGCGGCGTGACGATCGTGCCGTCCTTGTAGACGAACACGACGTTCATGCCGCCGAGCTCTTCCACGTTGCGGTCCTGGTCGAGGAAGACGACCTGGTCGCAGCCCTGCTCGTAGGCCTCCGCCTGCGGCAGCAGACTCGCGGCGTAGTTCCCACCCGTCTTCGCCGCGCCCGTGCCCCCCTTGCCCGCGCGTGCGTAGTCCTCGCTGAGCCAGATCGACACCGGCTTCGCGCCGCCCTTGAAGTACGCGCCCACCGGCGAGGCGATCACGTAGTAGCCGACCTTGTTCGCCGGACGCACGCCCAGGAACGCCTCCTTGGCGAACATGAACGGGCGCAGGTACAGGCTCTGGTCGGCGCCGGCGGGTACCCACGCGCCGTCGACGGCGATGAGAGCCTTGAGCGACTCGACGAAGTACTCCACCGGCAGCTCGGGAAGCGCCAGACGCCGTGCGCTGCGCTGCAGGCGACGGCCGTTCTGATCGGGTCGGAAGGTCCAGACCGAGCCGTCGGCGTGACGATACGCCTTGATGCCCTCGAAGATCTCCTGCCCGTAATGCAGCACCGCCGCGGCAGGGTCGAGCGAGAGCGGGCCGTAGGGCTGCACGCGCGGGCGGTGCCATCCGCCGCGCACCGACCAGCAGATGTCGACCATGTGGTCGGTGAAGGTCGTGCCGAAGGCGGGGTCGGCGAGCAGCTGCTCGCGTTCCGCCGCCGACTTCGCGGCGAGGTTGCGGGTGACCGCGAACTCCAGAGGGGCAAGTCCGGCGTCGGGTTCGTAGGTGAGGCTCATGTCGTGTCCTGAGGGTGTGAGCGGTCGGCGTGCGTGCGGCGGTTCCAGGCTACGCCTGGACTGCAGCGACGATGGCGTCGCCGACCTGAGTGGTGGTGCGGGGTGCGGAGCCCCTGTGGGCGATGTCCTCCTCGACGGCGCGGGTGACGCGTGCGGCTTCGTCGGCGAGCCCGAGATGGTCGAGCATGAGGGCGACGGAGAGGATCGCGGCCGTGGGATCGGCCTTCTGCTGTCCTGCGATGTCCGGCGCCGAGCCGTGCACGGGCTCGAACATCGAGGGGAACGCGCCGTCGGGGTTGATGTTCCCCGAAGCGGCGAGGCCGATGCCTCCGGTGACGGCGCCGGCCAAGTCGGTGAGGATGTCTCCGAAGAGGTTGTCGGTGACGATCACGTCGAAGCGGCCCGGGTTTGTGACCAGATAGATGGTGGCCGCGTCGATGTGCACATAGTCTACGGTCACCTCGGGGTGCTCCGACGCCACGGCATCCACGATCCGTTTCCACATGCCGCCGGCGTGAACGAGGACGTTCGTCTTGTGCACGAGCGTCACCTTCTGGCGTCGGCGCTCCGCCTGGGCGAAGGCGTAGCGCACGACGCGCTCGATGCCGAAGGCCGTGTTGACCGAGGTCTCGTTGGCCACCTCGTGCGGCGTACCGGTGCGGATCGATCCGCCGTTGCCGACGTAGGGGCCCTCCGTACCTTCCCGAACGACCACGAAGTCGATCTGCCCGGGATCGGCGAGCGGCCCGGGCGCACCCGGATACAGCTTGGACGGGCGGAGGTTGACGTAGTGGTCGAGCGAGAAGCGCAGCTTCAGGAGCAGTCCGCGCTCGATGTTCGCGTCCTTCAGACGTGGATCGCCCGGCACACCTCCGACGGCACCGAGGAGGATCGCGTCGTGCGCCGCGACGGCGGCGAGATCATCGTCGGTGAGCGTGTCGCCCGTGTCGAGGTAGCGCGCGGCGCCGAGCGAGAAGCGTGTCTTGTCGAAGGTGACCTCGGATGCCGCGGTCACGGCATCGAGCACCTTTTCCGCCTCTGCGACGACCTCGGGACCGATGCCGTCACCCGGAATGACGGCCAGCTTGATGACACGCGACATGGAACTCCTCGACACTGCTCGTACTCGGGCATGCGCGGCGCCGTCGGTGTCGATGTCCGTCGGGACGATCAGTGATCGACGTGGGCGCTGCGGGACCCTTTCAGCGTAGTGGCCGCGATGACCGCGGCGATGGCGACGAGCACGGCTCCGATCACCGCGGTGATGCCGACGCCCGCGTCGAAGGCGTGTGCGGCCGCCGCGCGCAGCGCATCGGCGGTGGCGCCGTCGAGTGAGCCCGCGACCGTCATCGCCCCTGCCAAGGTCTCGCGCGCGGCATCCGCCGCCGCCCCTTCGACCCCCGCCGGAAGCACGATGCCGGTTCGATAGGCCGCCGTCAGGATGCCGCCGAGCACCGCCGTGCCCAAGACGGCGCCCAGCTCGTAGGCCGTCTCCGACACGGCGCTGGCCGCTCCGGCCTTGGCGGGAGGTGCACTGGCGAGAATGAGCTCGTTCGACACCGTCTCGGCGGCACCGATGCCGATGCCGAGCAGGACGAAGGCGGCGATCAGCAGGGCCAGGGCGCCGTCGCCGACCGCGCCGGGGACGAGCAGGTAGGCCACGACCGAGAACGTCAGCGCGACCGGCACGACCACGCGCGCCGAGACGCGCCGCGCGATCGGGACGACGAGAAGACCGGCGACGATCATCGCAGCCATGCCGGGCACCAAAGCGAATCCTGCGTCCATCGGCGACAGGCCGACGATCAGCTGCAGATGCTGCGCGACGAAGTAGAGGAAGCCGACGAGGGACACAACGCTGAGGAGGTTCACCAGCAGCGCGCCGCTGAAGGTGCCGCGCGCGAACAGTCGCATGTCGAGCATGGGCTGCTCCGAGGCGAGCTGGCGGCGCACGAATGCGACCCCGAAGCCGAACCCGGCCGCCGTCAGCACCACCGGCAGCACCCCGAAGCCGTGCACCGCGACCTCCTTGATCGCGTAGACGATCGGCACCATCGTCAGCATCGACAAGGCGATGCTGACCGGGTCGATGCGGCCCGGACGCGGATCGCGACTCTCGGGAACCAGCAGCGGCGCCAGGATCAGCAGCGGGACGAGCACCGGAACCGACATGAGGAACACCGAGCCCCAGGCGAAGTGCTCGAGCAGGATGCCGCCGACGATCGGTCCCAGGGCCGCTCCGGCGGAGAACATCGACGCCCACACCGCGATCGCCATACGGCGTTGGTCGCGGTCGGTGAAGATGCTGCGCAGCAGAGACAGCGTCGACGGCATGAGCATCGCGCCGAACACGCCCATTCCCGCGCGAGCCGCGATCAGCCAGGCTGCGCTGGGAGCGAAGGCGGCCAGCACGGACACGGCGGCGAAGCCCGTCGCACCGATCAGCAGCATCCGTCGACGTCCGAACCGGTCGCCGAGCGTGCCCATCGTCACCAGCAGCCCCGCCAGCACAAGCGGGTAGGCGTCGATGATCCACAGCTGCTGGGCGCTGGAGGGATTCAGGCTCAGAGCGATATCGGGCAGGGCGAAGCTCAGCACCGTGTTGTCCACGGAAACGAGCAGAACCGGCAGCATCAGCACGATCAGTGCGAGCCAGCCGCGCCATCCGACCCGCTTGCCGTTCGACTCGGCCAGGGTGATCTCTTCAGTCAGTGTCATCATTTATAAACCGTCCAGCCGGTATAGTAACAGACATGGACTCCGAGCGCTCGATACGATCGACACCATGAGTCGCCCTCCCCTGGCCCGCGAGAAGGTGCTCGACGCCTTCGAGGCGATCCTCGTGGACGAGGGTGAACGCGCGGCGACGATGGATGCCACGGCGCGCGCAGCCGGGGTCTCCAAAGGTGGCCTGCTCTACCACTTCGCCTCGAAGGAGATGCTCGAGGCGGGCCTGATCGAACGCCTCCAGACCCTCGTCGACGAGGACGTCGCGGCGATGTCGAGCTACCCGGGCGGCCCCATCGCCCACTATCTGCATTCATCCGTCATGTCGAACGACCCGATCGACCGCGTCATCCTCGCCACCTCGCGCCTCGCGCAGGGCGGCAACGGCCACGCCGCCGAGGCATTGCGGGAGGTGCGGGAGAAGTGGGCTGACGCGCTGCGTCCCTACGCCCCCGAGGGCGCGGCGCTCGATCTCGTGATGCTCGTCGGCGACGGCCTGTACTTCAACAACGCCCTGTCGGGCGGATCGATCCCCGGACCGGTCCCCCGCGGCGACGCGCTGAAGGCGCTGGTCGCCCTGGTCGAGCGCGCCGTCCGCTGACCCCCGCATCCCGCCGAGCCGCCACGTTCTCGTCGAACCGCTATGGTTTTGCGCGCTAAACCATAGCGGTTCGGAGGAATCATGGCGGCTCGACGACGGGATGCCGCGGCGCCCCGAAACCCCGCGCCGCGACGTCAGGCTCCGACGATCTCCAGCTGGCGGAAGAGGTCGGCGCCGATCGCCTGTCGCGTGTCGTCGAGGATCGCGTCCGGCACGGGCTGGTCGACCGTGAGAACCGAGAGCGCACGGCCCGAGGCGTCGGGCTGAGCGACGAACAGACCGGCGATGTTGATGCCCGCCTCCCCCAGCTTCTGGCCGTAGATCGCGACGATGCCGGGGCGGTCTGCGTAGCGCATGAGGATGTGGTGCTTCTCGATCGGAACCTCGATCTCGTAGCCGTTGATGCCGACGATCTTGGGGACCATGCGGGTTCCGGCCAGGGTTCCCGCAACCTCGAGCACCGTTCCGTCCGACAGCGTGCCGCGCAGAATCGTGATGTTGCGATAGAGCGGGCTGTCGGCCTCGACGATCAGACGGGTCTCGATGCCGCGCTGCTCGGCGAACAACGGCGCGTTCACGTAGGACACGTTCTCGCTGACGATCTTCGTGAAGATGCCCTTCAGCGCCGCGAGGCGGTAGACGCTGACGTCGTAGGCGGCGAGCTCGCCGCGCACCTCGATGTCCAGGCTCGTGAGGGCGCTGGTCGCAAGGCCGGAGAATACCTGACCGAGCTGCTCGACGAGAGCGATGCCGGGACGCACGAACGGGTCGATGACTCCACCGGCGACGTTAACCGCATCGGGCACGAGGTCGCCTTCGAGGGCGAGTTTGACCGATCGGGCGACGGAGATGCCGGCCTTCTCCTGCGCCTCGTCGGTCGACGCGCCCAGGTGCGGGGTCACCACGACGTTCGGAAGCGACAGCAGCGGGAACGCGGTGCCGTCGGGCTTCGGGGGCTCGCTCGTGAACACGTCGAGTCCGGCGCCGGCGATCTCCCCCGTGGTCAACGCCGTGTAGAGCGCCTCCTCGTCGATGAGTCCACCGCGCGCGACGTTGACGACGTACGCGGTCGGCTTCATGCGCGCGAACTGCGCCGCGCCGATCATGCCGGTCGTCTCGGGCGTCTTCGGCATGTGGATCGTGATGAAGTCACTCTGCGCGAGCAGGTCATCGAGGCTCAGGAGCGTGACGCCGAGCTGCTGGGCGCGCGTCGGCGTGACATACGGGTCGTACGCCACGACCCTCACGCCGAATGCCTGCAGACGAGCGGCGATGAGGGCGCCGATGCGGCCGAGACCGATGATGCCCACGGTCTTCTCGAAGACCTCCGTGCCCGTGAACGAGCTGCGCTTCCAGGCGCCGGCGGCCAGCGACGCGTGAGCGGCGGGGATGTGACGGGCAAGGCTCAGGATGTGCCCGATCGTCAGCTCGGCCGCCGAGATGATGTTGGAGGTCGGCGCGTTGACGACCATGACCCCCGCGGCCGTGGCGGCCTTGATGTCGACGTTGTCGAGTCCGACGCCGGCACGCGCGACGACCTTGAGTATTGGAGCCGCTGCGATCGCCTCGGCATCCACCTTCGTCGCCGATCGGATCAGGATGGCGTGGGCGTCGGCCAGAGCCGACAGGAGCGCGGGACGGTCGGTGCCGTCGACCTGACGGACATCGAAGTCCGGCCCCAGGGCATCGATCGTGGCGGGTGAGAGTTCTTCGGCGATGAGGACGACAGGCTTGGACACAGCGGCAGGACCTTTGCGCAGGATCGGAGCGGGTGGAAGGATGCCAGCCTACCGGTCAGACCCCCCTGCCCCCGACCGTATGACGGCCGGGCAAAAGCGTGGGATCAGCCGAGCATCGACGAGCCGGACGGCCCCACGGTGTAGGTCAGGATGTTCAGCCAGAACACCGCCACGACACACAGACCGGTGATGAGGACGAGGGCGAACTCCCACCACGTCCGCCGCCAACCGACGGCGAAGGCGACGCCGAACGCGATCAGCGGGAAGACGACCGACAGCAGCAGCACGAACCAGCCGTAGGCGTTCAGCGGCTGAGCGCCCGATGCGGCCTGCGAGAGGAAGCCGACGGCGTTCCACACGAAGTACGCGTAGAACAGAACGAACACGACGGAGATGGCGACGATCAGCCAGGTGGGCAGGGCACGCGTGCGGGAGGGCGTGGGGGCGTTCGTGGTCATCGTCCCACCGCCCCGACGAGGATGAACGGCCACGGTACGAGCAGGGCGAGACCGCCGACCAGCAGCAGGACGCGCACCCAGGCCTTCGCGGCGCGGGTGAGGACGAACACCGTGAGGAACCACACCGGCGCCGCCGCGACGGCGAGCCACAGGGCGGCCGCGTACCCGACCGGGCTGACGAGGAACTCTGCCGTGCCCCGCAGACGCAACCCGCCGATGATCCAGCCGATGGTGAACAGCAGGTAAGCGCCGGCGAGGATGCCGAGGGTCACGAGCATCGCATTCGACATCTGCGTCGGCGCGTCGGGCATCGTGACGGTGCCGTCCGCATCGATGTGGCCGACGGTGGTGCTGCCCTTGCCGACGGCCGTGAATCCGTCGGGAAGCACGGCCGGCTCGGGCGCGACCGTCGGGGCGGTCACCGGCTCGGCGGTGGGTCGGTGGCCCACCTCGAGAGTGGGGTCATCGTCGCCGTCCCAGCTCAGGGCGTCGTCATCACGTGGCGTGCTCACCCCGAAAGCGTACTGCGGACGGCGGCCTCGGCCGCCGCCACCACGACCGGGTCGGTGACGTCGTGGCCGCCCGCTCCTCCCCCGGGCCCCGACGGCACGTCGAGACCGGCGACGGCGCGGGCGGACAGATGCACGGCGTCGACGCCCACGGCAACGATGCGCGCGATGTCGCCGACGCGGATGCCGCCGCCGGCCATGATCTCGATACCGGTGTCCGCCGCAACCAGGCGTCGCAGCATATCCGTGCCGTCGACGGAGCGGGCGGCGCCGCCCGAGGTCAGCACGCGATCGACGCCGATCGCCGCGAGCTCGTCGAGGACGGCGAGCGGTGAAGGGGCCGCGTCGATCGCGCGGTGAAACACGAGCGTGCTGTCGCCTGCGGCGGCCCTCCACCTGCGCAGCGCCTGCGCGTCGACCTGCCCGTCGTCGGTCAGCGCACCGACGACGACACCGGCTGCGCCCGCGGCGATCGCTGCCCGGATGTCCGCCGCGACGAGGGTGATCTCGTCGCCGTCGTAGACGAAGCCACCTGCGCGAGGGCGCACGAGCACGTTGACGCGGTCCCCGCCCACGGCGGCGACGGCCGTCTCCACCAACGCGATCGAGGGCGTGAGTCCGCCGACGGCAAGGGCCTGACACAGCTCCAGGCGGTCCGCTCCGGCGGCGATGGCGGCGCGGGCGCCCGCGGCATCCTGAACGGCGATCTCCAACGCGACGGTCATGCCGTCACGCTAGCAAGCGAAAGGCCCGGCCCCCTTGTGTGGGGGCCGGGCCGGTACGGCTTTCGCAAGCCTGCTCGGCGGGTGTGCCGAGGGTCTGGACGAGGTCAGCGCGCGGCGGAGCCCTCGGTGTAGTCGGCGTCCTGCTGCTTCCACGCGAACAGGGCGCGCAGGTCCTTGCCGACGGCCTCGATCGGGTGGGCGGCGGCCTTCGCACGCAGCTCCTGGAACTCGGGAGCTCCGGCATCCTGGTCGCCGATGAAGCGCTCCGCGAACGCGCCGGACTGGATGTCGGCGAGAACGCCCTGCATGTTCTCCTTGACGCGCGGGTCGATGACGCGCGGGCCCGAGACGTAGTCGCCGTACTCGGCGGTGTCGGAGACCGACCAGCGCTGCTTGGCGATGCCGCCCTCCCACATGAGGTCGACGATGAGCTTGAGCTCGTGCAGCACCTCGAAGTAGGCGATCTGCGGCTGATAACCGGCCTCGGTCAGCGTCTCGAAACCGTACTGGACGAGCTGCGACACGCCACCGCAGAGCACGGCCTGCTCACCGAACAGGTCGGTCTCGGTCTCTTCGGTGAACGTGGTCTTGATGACGCCGGCGCGCGTGCCGCCGATCGCCTTCGCGTACGAGAGCGCCGTCGCCCAGGCTTGGCCAGAGGCGTCGCGCTCGACGGCGATGATGTCCGGGATGCCGCGACCGGCGACGAACTCGCGGCGCACGGTGTGACCCGGCGCCTTCGGGGCGACGAGGATCACGTCGACCCCCTCGGGGGCGTCGATGTAGCCGAAGCGGATGTTGAAGCCGTGGGCGAAGGCGAGGGTCTTGCCGGCCGACAGGTTCGGCAGGATGCTCTCGCTGTAGATGCCGCGCTGGTGCTGGTCGGGCGCGAGGATCATGATCAGGTCGGCCCACGCGGTGGCGTCGGCGACGTTCTTCACCTCGAAGCCGTCCTCCTGGGCCTTCGCGATCGACTTCGAGCCGTCCTTCAGCGCGATGACGACCTCGACGCCCGAGTCACGGAGGTTCTGCGCGTGCGCGTGACCCTGCGAGCCGTAGCCGACGATCGCGACCTTCTTGTTCTGGATGACGGACAGGTCGGCGTCGGAGTCGTAGAAGATCTCAGCCATGGTGTGTGTTTCTCCTTGGTTTCTTTCCGGTCGTTGAGCGAGCGCAGCGAGTCGAAACGCCCGCGAAGGTGTCAGCCGCGCAGGACGCGCTCGGTGATGGACTTGCCGCCGCGGCCGATCGCGAGCAGACCCGACTGGGCGAGCTCCTTGATGCCGAAGGGCTCGAGGGCGCGGAGGATGGCGTCGATCTTGCCGCGATCGCCGGTCACCTCGACAACGAGGGCGTCGGTCGCGTAGTCGACGACCGAGGCGCGGAACAGGTTCACGACCTCGATCACGTTGGAGCGCGTCTGATTGTCGGCGCGCACCTTGATGAGCATGTGCTCGCGTTGCACGGATGCCGCCGGCTCCAGCTCGACGATCTTGATGACGTTGATCAGCTTGTTCAGCTGCTTGGTCACCTGCTCGAGCGGCAGCTCCTCGACGTCGACGACGACCGTGATGCGCGACAGGCCGGGCACCTCGGTGACACCCACCGCGAGCGACTCGATGTTGAAGCCGCGGCGCGCGAACAGGCCGGCCACCCGCGTCAGCAGACCCGGCTTGTTCTCGACCAGAAGACTCAGGACATGACGGCTCATCTCAGTCCTCCCCGTCGAAGCTGGGCGCATGGTCGCGGGCATACTGCACGAAGCTGTTGCTCACGCCCTGCGGCACCATCGGCCACACCATCGCGTCGGCCGACACGACGAAGTCGATGACGACGGGCCGGTCGTTCGTCTCCAGTGCCAGCGTGATGGCGGCATCCACCTCTTCGATCTTCTCGACGCGGATGCCGAGGCAGCCGTAGGCGTCGGCGAGCTTCACGAAGTCGGGCACGCGTACCGTGCCGTGACCGGTGTTGAGGTCGGTGTTGGAGTGACGGCCCGCGAAGAACAGCGTCTGCCACTGGCGCACCATGCCGAGACTCGAGTTGTTGATGATCGCGACCTTGATCGGGATGTCGTTCAGGACGCACGTCGCCAGTTCCTGATTGGTCATCTGGAAGCAGCCGTCGCCGTCGATGGCCCACACGACACGGTCGGGCTCGGCGACCTTCGCGCCCATGGCGGCCGGCACCGAGTAGCCCATCGTTCCGGCTCCACCGGAGTTGAGCCATGCGTTGGGCCGCTCGTAGCTGATGAACTGCGCGGCCCACATCTGGTGCTGGCCGACGCCCGCCGCGTAGACGGCCTCGGGTCCGGTGAGCTCGCCGATGCGCTTGATGACGTACTGCGGCGCGAGCAGGCCGTCCTCGGGCTCGGCGTAACCCAGCGGGAACTCGGTGACCAGACCGTCGAGGTAGGCCCACCACTCCGCGATGTCGGGCGTGTGGTCGACGCGGGCGCTCTGGAACGCGGCATCCAGGTCGACGAGCACTTCCTTCAGATCCCCCACGATCGGCACGTCGGCCGTGCGGATCTTCGAGATCTCCGCCGGATCGATGTCGACGTGCACGACCTGCGCGTTCGGAGCGAACTCGTCGGCCTTTCCGGTCACGCGGTCGTCGAAGCGGGCACCCAGCGCGACGATGAGATCGGACTCCTGCAGCGCGAGCACCGCCGGGACCGTGCCGTGCATACCGGGCATGCCGAGGTTCTGCGGGTGCGAGTCGGGGAACGCTCCGCGCGCCATCAGCGTCGTCACGACGGGGGCGCCGGTCGCTTCGGCGAACACGCGCAGCTCCGCCGCCGCACCCGCGCGGATGACGCCGCCGCCGACGTACAGCACGGGCTTCTTGGCGTGCGCGATCAGCTGCGCCGCCGCCTGGATCTGCTTGCCGTGCGCCTTCGTGACCGGGCGGTAGCCGGGCAGCTCGATCTTCGGGGGCCACACGAACGGCGCCGAGGCCTGCTGCGCATCCTTCGTGATGTCGACCAGGACGGGACCGGGGCGCCCCGTGGAGGCGATCTCGAACGCCGCAGCGATCGCGCCGGGGATCTCCTCGGCGCTCTTGACGAGGAAGGAGTGCTTGGTGATCGGCATCGTGATGCCGACGATGTCCGCCTCCTGGAAGGCGTCGGTGCCCATGAGGTGGCTGAACACCTGGCCCGTGATGCAGACGAGGGGCACCGAGTCCATGTAGGCATCGGCGATGGCGGTGACGAGGTTGGTCGCGCCGGGACCGGACGTCGCGATCGCGACGCCGGTGCGGCCGGATGCCGCGGCGTACCCTTCGGCCGCGTGACCGGCGCCCTGCTCGTGGCGGACGAGGATGTGGCGCACCGCCTCATCGTCCATCAGGGGGTCGTAGACCGGCATGATGGCGCCGCCGGGCAGACCGAAGACGTCTGTGACCCCGAGCATGTCGAGGGATCGGACGACGGCCTGGGCTCCGGTCATCACCGGAGCAGCAGCTCCGCGGGCGGGTGGTCGCGGCACGGCCGCGGTGTCGAGAGACATAGTGGTACCTCGGGTGTCAGATGCGTGTGAGGGCGGCTTCCCGCCCTGGGAGTCACGGCCTCAGCCGGTCGTCGCGCCCTCCGCTGCGGAGCGCACGAGTTTCGAGTACTTGGCCAGAACGCCACGGGTGTAGCGCGGGGGAAGCGGCTCCCAGCCGTCACGGCGGGAGTTCAGCTCTGCGTCGTCGACGAGTAGGTCGAGAGTGCGAGCCGCGATATCGACCCGTATCAGATCACCATCGCGCACGAAGGCGATGGGACCTGCGTCCACCGCTTCGGGTGCTATGTGGCCGATG